>JAQVVK010000148.1 GCA_028698975.1 Victivallaceae bacterium | reverse complement strand
GGCCAACCGCATCGGTCACACCGCGCTGACGCTGCCGCAATTAAAAATCATTCAGGAGGCGATCGCGCTGGGGGTCTTCGTGCCTTTTTCGATCATCGTCATGAAAGAGGGGGTTTCCTGGAACTACCTCTGGGCCGCGCTCTGCATCGCCGGAGCGGTCTACTTTATCTTCCGCGGAGCATGAACCGGCGGCAAACCAACTTTCCCGGCTCTTTAAACAAAAAATCAGTTGAAAATTCATTGATTTGATGTTATTATTAGGCAATAGCAAACAAGTTAAAACATCTATTCGGAGCGATAAAACATGCCTTTTGATGTGCAATGGTTCATTTTCGCGCTGGTCAGCAACGGCGTGATGACGCGAGCCGAGGCCGAGGCGCTTTATGCCAATCTCGGCGACGACGCCGGGCTGGAGCCTTTCGCGCAGTCGGTGCTTGACCGCATGGTTGCCGGATTGTCGCAGGAAGACGCGCAGGCCACCCTCGAACAACTTCAGACTATCATCGATTACGCCACCGAACAGGGCGCGCCCGGGATCCCGCCGGAGTTCCCGGAGGAAGCCCCCGCCGCTCCCGCCGCCGATGACGCCGACCGGTTTATCTCAGCCGACGATGCCGGGAGTGCTCCGCGCTCCGGCGGTCGTATCGGCATACGCAAAGACCGCGATCTGCACTTTGACGCGGTCAATATCGACCTGTCCAGCCTGCAAAGCTATGCCGATCTGCCGACGCTGCGCGACGTTTCACAGCTTTCCGACGCCGAAGTCGCCGAACGCATGATCGCACTGCTTGCCGGACTGCGCGTACTCGGCTGCAGCGATCTTCACATCTCGGCAATGTCACCGCCGTTTGTGCGGCACGACCTCCAGATCGAGCCGATCGACGATCAGCCGCTTTCGCCCGACGACGCCATGCGGCTCAACCTTGCGCTGCTTTCGCCCGAGCGGCAGCAGTTGTTTCTCAAGGAGCTTGACATCAATTTCGCGCTTGAAGTCGGCACCGACCGCTTCCGCGTCTGTCTCATGATGCAAAAAGACGGCGTCGAGGGCAGTTACCGTCTGGTGCCGGATCACATCTGTACGCTCGAAGAACTCGGGTTTATGGATCACGACGTCATCCATATCAAGCGGCTGCTCGACTATAACAACGGCCTCGTATTGGTCACCGGCCCGATCGGGTCCGGCAAGACCACCACGCTCGGAGCCATGGTCGATATCATCAACGAAAAACGGCGCGACCACATCATCACGGTGGAAGACCCGATCGAAATTTTGCAGCTTTCCAAAAACTGCCAGGTCACCCAGCGCGAAGTGGGCAAGCACACCATAAGCTACAACAATGCGCTGAAAGCCGCCTTGCGCGAAGACCCCGACGTCATCGTGGTAGGTGAAATGCACGACTTGGAGACCATTGAAAACGCCATCACCGCCGCCGAAACCGGCCACTTGGTAATCGGCACACTGCATACCGGCAACGCGGCCAACACCATGAACCGCATACTTGACGTGTTTCCGCCCTCGCAGCAGCCGCAGATCCGCGCCATGACCGCCGGCAGTCTGCGCGGCGTCATCTGCCAGCGGCTGATCCCGGCCGCCGGCGGCGGCCTGACCAACGCTTACGAAATCCTGATAAACACCATGGCGGTGGGCAACACCATCAACGAGGGCAAGACCTTCCGGCTGAAATCGACGATGGCCACCTCCAACAAGCAGGGCATGTGCACTTTTGACCAGTGCCTGCTGGAAAAATACATGCGCAACATCATCACTTACGAGGTCGCCCGCGACAACATGACCGACTCCACGCTTATGGAGCAGCTCAAACGCGAATGGGGAACCCGCGAGGCCCGCAAACTCAAGGAAGCCAGAGGGGGTAAAAAATGAGCCACGAACCGGAAATCAATAAATATCTCCGCCAGATGCTCGCGCTTGGGGGGTCGGACTTGCATCTTTCGATCAACTTCCCGGCCAAAGCGCGCATTCACGGCAACATACAGCCGCTCGACGACGAAATCCTTACGCCGGAGCACATGGAGTCGCTGCTTAAAGAAATCTGTCTGCCCGCAAAGCGGTGGGATGTCTTTATGGAAAAGCACGACCTTGACTTCGCCCATGAGATACCGGGGTTTGCCCGTTTCCGTACCAATTTCTTCTACAACTATCACGGTATGGGCTGCGTCATGCGGCAGATCCCGACCAAAATCCTCACCATCGACGAGTTGAAACTGCCGAAGGTGCTGCTTGAAATTTGCAAATACCACTCCGGCCTGGTGCTGGTGACCGGCCCGACCGGCAGCGGCAAATCGACCACGCTGGCCGCCATGCTCGACTATATCAACTCGACCATGACCAAGCACATCATCACCATTGAAGACCCGATCGAGTTTGTGCACCAAAACAAACGGTCGATGATCGTACACCGCGAGGTGGGCATTCACAGTGAATCGTTTCCCAAGGCCTTGCGCGGCGCAATGCGCTCCGACCCCGACATCGTGCTGATCGGCGAAATGCGCGACAACGAGACCATGCGTCTGGGGTTGACATGCGCCGCCATGGGAATGCTGGTCTTTGCCACGCTGCATACCAACAACGCGCCGAAGACGGTCGACCGTATCATCGATGCTTTTCCGGCCGACGAGCAGGCGCAGATCCGCACCATGCTGGCCGAATCGCTTCAAGCCATTGTTTCGCAGCTGCTCTGCCGCAAAAAGGCGGGCGGCCGGGTGGCGGTGCACGAAGTCCTGCTTTGGGCGGACGGTCTGCCCAACACCATCCGCGAGGGTCAGATCTCCAACATACGCACCATCATCGACGCCGGAGCCGGGCGCGGCATGCAGTCGATGGACAACTCGATCATGGAGCAGTTTGATCTTGACGCGATCACCGCCGAGGAAGCCTATATGAAATCCAGCGACAAGCCGCGTTTCCTGCCGCTGCTCGAAGCCGAGGAAGCCGGCATCCGGGCGCAGGCGGAGGCGGCCCGCCGGCGTAAATAGCCGGTTGTGCATAACCGGCTGAATCGACTAATTCGGGGTGACAGGTGCTTAGTTTCATCGAAAAATCATGGCATAAGATCGCCGGGGCCCACCGGCGCAATGCCGACGCGCCGTATTCGGCGGTGCTGGATTTTTTTGTGCCCAAGTTCACGCTCGGTTTTCTGCTGCGCATGCTGAGTATGGCTCTGCTTGCCTTTGTTATTTTCGGATTCATACTGCGCCCCTGCTTCATCAACGGCGAAAGCATGTCTCCGACGTTTCCGAGCCGGGGGTTCACGCTCGACTGGCGGGGCAAATATTTGTTTACCAAGCCCAAACGCGGCGATGTGGTCATCATACGCTACTCCGACAAGATATATTATCTTAAACGGGTGGTCGCGCTGGCCGGCGAAACCGTGGAGTTCCGCAACGGCGAACTCTATGTCAACGGGGCGCGGCAGCAGGAGCCTTATGTGAAATACATCTGCAACTGGGATTTGCCGCCCCGCACGGTGGAGCCGGGTCACTATTATGTGGTGGGCGACAACCGCAGCCAGCCGATGGAGCGGCACATATTCGGTCAAGTGGCGGAGCAGCGCATAAACGGTTCACCGCTGTGGTGACCGGGTGGATGACCGCTTGGAGGTAATATGATCTGGATCAAACGAATTTTCTGGCTGGTACTTTTGCTGGCGGCGGCCGGCGCGGTGATCTTTTGGCTGCTGCGCGACAACGACAAGGCGGCGGTGGTCAAGGTCATGCGCAATATATGCGGGATGACCGACAAACAACGGGGCGAAAGCGGCACTCTCGGTCTGATAAAGATCGGATCGGCCGACAAATGGTTTGCCGACCGCTGTGAAATTGACGTCAACTACGGTTCGCTCGACGGCACGATGTCGCCTCAGGAGATCACCGCGCTGCTGGCGCGGGCGCGCGGCGCGTTTGAAGAAATGCGCGGCACGATGAGCGACCTTGAGATCACGCTTCACGACGACCGCCAACAGGCGACCGCGTATTTTTCCGGCGAATTTTACGGCTTGCCCAAAGGCGGCGGTGCGTCGGTACGCGAAGTGCGCGACTTGGAGTGCCGTCTGCAAAAGATCGACGGCAAGTGGAAAGTTATTGCAGTACGGGTGCGCCGGGTGCTTGAGCGCTGAGGAGCCGCCAGATCGTATTCCTCAAATCAGCCCGAAATACCCGGCCGCGGCTCCGCAGGCGGCGGCCATGAGCAGTATCCAGGTGAATTTCAGCTTGGTGCGGTGCATGAGTACAAACGCCGCCGCCGCCACCAGAAGCGACACCGGGGAAATCACGACCGGAGTCGATGCGGCGTCGCCACCGGCCAGCCAGAGCATCCACTCGCGCCACGGCAGCGGTGCCGAAAAGATCGACAGCTCGGCAAAGATCAGCGCAGCTGAAAAGATCAACCCGAGCGAAGTTGGCCGCATACCGGCGAGAAACCCGCGCACTGGCAGACAATCCGGGTATTTTCCCATCAATTTCAACGCTGGTATCATCATAATAACAGCAGGTGATACGATGCCGAGCGACGCGATGATCGCCCCCCACGGCCCGGCTTGCGTATAACCGACAAACGTGGCGGTGTTTATGCCGATCGGCCCCGGCGTGGATTGGGCGATCGACAGCAGATGGGCAAACATTTCAGGGGTAAGCGGCGCGGGCGGCGGCCCCACCAGTTCGGCGGAAAGCAGCGGTACAAGCATATACCCGCCGCCGAAGCAGAGCAGGCCGAACTTAAAAAAAAGTAAATAGAGTTCAACGACTCCCATGACGGCGCCTCATGTTCAGATCCCGGATCAGCGAGTATATTTCACCCGCCGCGATAGCCCCGACGATCAGCCAGACCGGCGATATCTTGAATATCGACATGCCGACAAAAGAGAGTATGGCCACAGCCCACGCAAACGGAGAATCGGCCGCTTTTTTGCCCAGTTTGATCCCGACGGTCACCACCATGGCCACGATGGCGGCGATGACGCAGCGAAACGCCCCCTGCACCGCGGGCATAGACAGAAAATCTTCAAGCCGGCTCATACCGGCCACGATCAGGGCGATGATCGCCACCGAAGGGGTGATCGCACCCAAGGCGGCGGCCAGCGCGCCGACGACTCCGGCAATCCGCCAGCCTATGCAGACGGCCGAATTGCAGGCAATTATGCCCGGCACCG
>JAQVVK010000147.1 GCA_028698975.1 Victivallaceae bacterium | reverse complement strand
CGCCATTTGACCTCGACCCGGGGGAAACGCTTCCGGCGCAGGCTTACCGCCGGCTGGTCGTGGTTGCGCTTGGGCAGCGACATGGAGAAATTCACCATATAAAGGCTGGTCAACCCCTCGCCGTCATGCACATCGCAGAGCAGCTCGCCCACTTCGCGGTTGCCGTTGACCCGGCAGACCGACACCGGAGGCGGCAATTTCTGATTGAGCACCTCGACATGGCGCGGGTCGAGCGGGATAAAACGTTTATAGCTGTCACGGGCAAACCCGGATTTTTCTCCGTCGACATATTCCGGCGCATCACCCAGATAATAGACGCGGCCGCCGTTGTCGGCAAAGCCGTTAAGGAGTTTCAGCGTCGAGGCGCGGATCGTGCGGATCTTCGGTATGACCACCTGACGGTAGGCGATTTCGCCCACGCGAAGCCGGCCATCGCAAAGCGAACCCATACGGCTCATCATATCTTCGTCGCCGTAGTCAAACGCAATATGCTGACTGAGCAGCAGGTTGCGCACGCCGATCATGCGCTGTTGTTCGTTTTGTTTTTCGCGGCCGGTATAGACAAAAAGGCCTCCGCGGTTTACCGTTTTTTCCTTTTTCATGCGGCAGGGCGGCTTGTAAAAAAACACCGACTCCAAGGGATGGATGACCAGAGTTTCGCGAACCGACTTGCCCCAAGACCACACGGTATGCAGCCGGGCAAAGTGATCCTCGACCATCTTGTACTCTTTGAACCACGGAGCCTGAGAAAGAAAACTCGGCGGGAAGTCGCGTTTGGCTTCGCCGTCCATCGAGTACAGCGCAAGATGCGGGCATCTGGTGTCAATACCGAGCGCGGCCTGCCATTCGGCGACCGCCTTGATGGCTTCGAAACGGGTTTCCCAGTTGAGCCCGGCATACATTTCGCTCAAACAGTGCTTGCGCCCCATCTGGCGTGCCACGGATGAACACTGTATCGGTGCGTCAAACGCATTCCAGTGCTCGGTAAGCACGTCGATGCCGGGCTGCTGCTGGTGCTCATAAAAGCGCATTGCCGAGCCGATGCAATCGCGCTGGGCAAGCAGATCTTCTTCGCCCAGAGCGTGTCCGGTCAAAGCGAGATGATGTTTGCCGCACCACTCGCCGACTTGTTTGGCAAAGGCGTTGCAAAAGAGTTCGCTGGCCAGATTGTAAAAATCCAACCGCAGCTTGGAAACCGCCTCTCCGCCGATCAGAAAGAACAGTTCCGGCAGGCGCGGCAGCAGGTCGTAGCCGTATTTTTCCTTGAACTTCTCCGGGAAAGCGGTCGTCCACGGCGATTTCGAGTGGCAAAAGATGAAATAACGCGGTTCGTCGGTAAAAATGCCGGGAATACGGGAGCCGAAATCGTCGCCGACCTCCCGGGCATATTTCTCATGGGTCAACTCGATGAAACGCCGGATCGCTTCCGGGTTCATGGTATCGACCATCGGAGCCATATTATTGTCATTGTCGAAAGTATCGTCAAAAACCCGGAAAATGTGCAGAAACTTCTCTCCGGGCCGCAATTCATCGCGGTCGTTCAACAACCGGCACGAAAACACCTCGCCGTTTCGCATGGCGGCCGCGTACCGGCCGATGGAGTTGGCGGCAGGCGGAGTGATCCGGTTGGAGAGCTTATAATCAAGCCCCTGCAGGGCATAGCGAAGATCGCGAGTGACTTCTCCGCCGCAAGTACCGCTCGGCCAACGATCTTCGTCAAACAGCCACGCTTTCATATTGTTTTTTTCGGCCTCGTCGACACACACCTTGATGGCGTCGAACCACGCCTTGGACAGATAAGGCGTGCGCAGACCGACCCGCGAATGCATAAAGAAGCCGCCAAACCCCATCCGGTGCATATCACGAATCTGACGCCGCAGCTCCGGCTCGGTAAGTTCACCATTCCACGCCCAAAACGGCGCAGCCCGAAATTCAGGGGCTTCCGATTCCAGAAGCCCGTATAACTTGGATCGTATCATAAGGCTTTCGCTTCTTCTTTGATTTTTATTGTCGTTTGGTATCTTTTTGATACTATAACATGTGTTTTTTTTATTTCAAGCCTTTTTTTAGAAAAAAGTTTCATTAGGTCAATTTCGTTTTCTTGATGCGGAGACTTGAAAGGAAGGCGGTGTTGAGTTATTTTAATCCATATAAGGAGAAAATATGAAAATCTCGGTCGCAATAGCCCTGTACCGCGGAGAAAAATTCATCGGCGAAGCCTTGGCGTCGATTCTTGAACAGAGCACGCCGCCCGATGAAATCGTGCTCTGCGACGATTCACCCGACGAAGCCACTCTGGAAGCCGCCTCGACATACATTGTCGATTACCCCGGCATCGTGCGTTATTTTCGCAACAAAGAACGGTTGGGAGTCAGCGCAAATTTTGAGAAGGCGGTGACCTTGTGCACCGGAGACCTGATATTTTTGGCCGACGAGGACGATGTCTGGCGCCCGGACAAAATTGCCCGCTTCTCGGCCGCCCTGCGCGACGGCGGCGGTGTTTTCAGCGACAGTCTGCTGGTCGACGCCGAACTCACTCCGATCGGGGGTTCGCACTGGTCTACCCGCGACTTCAAAGCCAACGAATTGCGGCGCATGGAGGCCAACCCGTCCGCACAGCGCGAACTCTTCTTACGCCGCGTACTCCCGGCGGGTCACGACATGGCGTTCCGGGCGGAGCTTAAATCGCTGCTTCTGCCGTTTCCACCCTTGGCCAACAGTCATGACAGTTGGATCGGCCTTGCGGTGGCGATGACCTCCAAGTGGAGCATCATTGACGATAAACTCACATTGTTTCGCCAGCATGCCGACAATTTGTCGCGCCCCGACCGGCAGGGAATGATCGCCCGCCTGCTGGATTCGCGCCGCGCTTGCGCCGCACAGTGGAATCTTGACTTTTTCCGTTTTGCCGACGAGCGTCTGCGCGGCGAAGTTGACGACGAAACCGCCGTGCTGCTGCTGGAAAGGCTGGCTTTTGCTGAAAAACGAGCCGCTCTGGGCCGACTGGGATTTCCGGCGCGGCTTACCGCGGCCATCGGGTTGTGGCAAAGCGGCGACTATCGCCGTTTCGGGCGCGGCGCGCTGAACGCCATTCAGGATATGGTGCTGCCGCCCCGGTGATCGTCGCTGCCGGCGATCACCCCGTACATGATGGCGGCTGCGGCGTTGCCGACGTTGATCGAACTCTTGCGGCCCAACATCGGCAGGGAAACCAGACCGTCAACCTCGTCGAGAGCTTCTTTTGACACTCCAAGCGCCTCGTTGCCAAACACTATGGCCAGCGGGAATTCGTATTTTTTCTCCCAGGCGGAAACGCTTCCGGGAGCATATTCGGCCGCCAACACCATCCGCACTCCCTCTTTGCGAAGCTGACGGATCGCGGTTGCCGCGTCGGGCATGACCCGGCACGGCACCAAAGCGTCGGCACCCATTGCGGTGCGGGCGAGCTTGGGGTGCGGGGGAGCCGGGGTGTAGCCGCAGGCGATGATCTCCGCCGCGCCCACCGCCTCGGCAATACGAAAAATATTGCCGGTGTTGTAGGCACTGCGCAACCGATCCAAGACAATTACAATACGCCCGGCCACGCTATTTTACCGACTCGTAAGCCCAGTTGATGAGAAAGCGGCAAAAATTGTCGCGGTCGCGCCGCGACTTGAAGCCGGTGACACAACCGACGATACGCCGCCCTTTGCGGTTTGCACTGAACGTGATACAAAAACCGGCGTCGTTGGTGAATCCGGTTTTCAGCCCGTCGATGCCGGGGCATATCTCACTGGTGATGAGTTTATTGGTGTTGTTAAAAGTCGATTTCTTTGCGCCCTCCCGTATTGAGAAAGTGCGCAGTACGCACATGTGCATGATGTCGGGGTACTTGAGAAGCTGTTCACCCAGCATGGCCATGTCATGCGCGCTCGACAGCGAATTGCCGCGCGTCTTGTCGCGCAGACCGCAGGGGCTGACAAACACCGAGTCTTTAAGACCCAGCTGTACCGCCCGTTCATTCATCATGGCGACAAAGTTCGACACCGAGCCGCCGACAAACTCTCCCATTTGCGTAGCCGCGTCGTTGGCACTCTTGACCGCCAGAAGCGAAAGCATTTCGCGCACCGTGAACTTCTCCCCCGGCACCAGAAACGCCACGCCGGTACGCGGCACCGACATTGCCGCCCGGGTGATCGGCACATCCGAATCAAAACCGATCGCCGGATTGCTTTCAAGTTTCTCCATCGTCAGGAGCATGGTCATCATTTTGACCATCGACGCGACCGGCACCCGCTTATGCTCGTCCTTTGCCCACAAGACGTGGCGTGTCGCCGTATCGACGATGATGCCCGAGCGCGGCGACAGCTTGCCGTTCATGGTAACCTTGCCCGGCAGTTTGCGCAGTGTCCCGGCGAAAATAAACGGCTTGCCCGCATTGGGATCGGCTTCAAGGTCGCGATAAACCGTGGCCGGTTTCACCGGAGCGACCGCGGCGGCGCCGCCCGGAGCCGCCGCACCGCCGGCTTCGACCACTTCGACCGCCTCCGGCGGATTTGCGCCAGACGCTTCGGCCGACGGCCGGTGACGCAGCACAAAGAAACCGATCACCGCCGCATGCAACCCCAAAATGACGATCAGCACAATGGCAAAAAACTTGAAACGCGAACGCGAAATCTCGTTCATTTTACGAAATTTTCCTTTTCCGGGAGATTAAATACGCCGGCCGCATGTGCCCGGTTCATCGCGCTTACCAGCGCGGCGATAGCGGCCCGGTCGATGTTGGAATGCTCTCCGGCACCGTAGATCAGTGCCGAACAATTCGGGTCTTCGCTGTAACGCAGACCGACAAAAGCCATGGCGCGGGCATCGGCGTCCTTGCCGAGCGAACGCTCCGAAAAATCCTCCAACTTAAAAAACGGCATCAGCCCCGAACTCTTGAGCGCGTGCACCACCGCCGACAACGGCCCGTTGCCCTGCCCCACAAGTTCGTATTTTTTGTCGCCGATGTGCCACACAAACGACGCGCCCGATCGCTCGCCGGCCGAAGCCCGCTGATAATCGGTCATGCGGAAAATGCCCTCGCTGTTGACGAAACGGGCGGTGAAGATCTCAAGCAGACGCTTGGAATCGATCTCTCCGCCGCTCCGGTCGACCTCCTCCTGCACCGCGCGCCCGATGGCCGG
>JAQVVK010000146.1 GCA_028698975.1 Victivallaceae bacterium | reverse complement strand
CCCGGGAATAATCCTCGGCCTCCTTGTCTTTGCCGATTATAATCCCAAGTTCGCTCAAGTTTTCAAGCGCGGCAACGTAAATGGCGTTGAGCGCGGCCGATTTGCCGAGGCGACACAACTCAAGCGCATTGTCGAGATATGCCCCGGGAACATCGGCCAGCAGCCCGTCCGGCCGCCGATAGCTCATGATATGCCTGGTGCTTTCGACACAGTTGCCCCAAAGCGACGCCACCAGATCGCGATCAAGCGTGATCTTATAATACCAGCGGATAAACGCGAGCAGGATCATCGCGTAATCCGGCATGAAACTCCAGCCGCAAATACTTGGTGAAAGAAACTTTTTATCGGAAAACGAACAGACCGCATGCTGCAAGATGCACTTTCTTGTCAGATCGGTCACTCCGTAAAGTGACAGCGCGGCCTTTGACGTGACAAAAGCGTCCATCCACTGCGCCTGATCGCGATGCGGACAATCATTGAAAATATCGTCCATGCACAGGCGCAAAGTTCGCTCGGATATCTCCCACAGACGATTGAGACGCCGGTCGGACGAGCGAAACGAACCGGCCTCGGTCTTTACCGGATAACCGTTTTCATATACGCACATTTCCGGCTGCTTCAAGTCGCCGCCCCGGATCGCCGCATAGCGAAATCCGCGCTTTGAGAAACTTTTCCAGTTCAACGTCATCGGCGCGCCGCATATGCGGTCGGCGTACATGGCGCGGTGCTGCGCGGCGTTTGCCCAGCCATAATCAAGGTCTTCGATGTATTCGACCGAAATGTCTCCGTTTCCGCACTTGCGGCAGACCAGTTCAGGCCGGCCATATACCATCCGCCCGAAATCGGCCAGAAATCCGTCGCCGGTGTCGAGCACCGAAACCGGAGCGATCTTTTGTTCGGTGAAATAAGGGATCGGCCGCGGCAGCAGCGTGTCCGTCGCCGGGATTTCGCTCAAAAATGGTGCAGCCCAGTCGCGATCGTCAAACTCCGGCAGATGCCATTGGTCTTCCGGGGTGCCCAGTGTGATGTATTCGGTGTAGCCGGCGTCACCAATGGTATCTGGCGAGTTTGGGTCGAGCGAGGAGTAGTTGCGGCACTTCCAGCCCGCCGCCGACGTCCACAGGCGCGGCGCGTGTGCGCGGCCGTGAACTTTGACCGCCACGACGCAATCGCCTTCCGGCAGAGTGTATTCATCGAAATACAGCAGGGGCGGGCCGCTTTTGACCGGCCCGTATCCGGAGGGACGGCCGTTTATCCACAATTGATAAAAGTCATCGGCGTATATCTTTAGCCCCCCGCCGCCAGTGCATTTCGCCCGGAAGCACGAATATGTATTTTTGACATTGCTGTCTCGGGTTGCGGTCATCACTGCTTCCATACGGCCTACTCCAATCGAATATCGGTGATGTCAAAGGTGACGGCTTTGCGCGGAAATCCGGCCGCTTTGTTCCACCCGTTGTAGAAAATCAGTTCCTTGCGCATATCCTGAATCTCAAACGGCGCTCCGCCGAGTGTGAAATCGTATTTCAGACTGAGCCGCAGAAAAACCCACTTGCCCTTGGATTTCCCCAGATCGAAACTGTATCCGAGGCGTGAGCGGTGTTCCGCCTGCGGCAAAATGAAATCGACCATGCCGGTGTCGTCGCTGCGATACCAAAACGACAGGTAGTCGTAGTTGTTTTGCCGAAGCCGGTTGAGATCCGGGAAGAAGCTGAATATCGCCGCCGAATAACCAATATGCTTCGTCGCCGGGAAATATACCCGTGACGCATACGGCCCGAGCTTGGGATTTCCGGTGCGGATGGTTTTGATCCAGCCCCGGTCGCCGCCGTTGTCGGCCGCCGGCCCCCACAACGCTTTGGCGTTGGTGGTCGGCAGCAGCAGCAGCGGCTCCGGGTGCATGAGTTCGCCGGTCATGGCGACCAGGATCGGCGTCGCGGCTCCGCGGCCGGAAACCACAAAATCGATCGATTCGATTTTCTTCCACTGATAAGGATTTTCCCATCTGGAGACGTAACAGCCGACCCGTCCGCCGACGGCATTTTGCTGTATCAGCACCGGAACGGCTTCCGGCAGCGCGACCGGATTCCACCAGTCCGCCACGTTTAACATGCCGCGCATGCCGATCTTGACGGAAGTGCCGTCTTCGTAGTTCACCCGGTAAAAGGCGTAATCCTCGACCGGCCCGGCATATGCCGCGGTATGCAGGAAGAAAAGCTGGGAGAATTTCTGCCCGATTTTTATGCCGTTGACGGCCCCCGGAGCCCACGGCGAATAACTGCCTTTGAGCACAATACAGCTTTTGTCGCCGTTCTTACCCGGATCGATGATGTCAAAGGGTATGCCGGCCGCCTCCTGCCGGCCAAGCGGCATATTGCGAAAGTCGTTTTTCCCCTGATCGGTCCAGCCGCCGCAGCCGTCGCCCTCGACATCGTCTCGAAACGACCGGTTGGCATATTTTTTCAGGTCGACAGTAACAATTCTTTCATGGGCGATCGGAAAAAAATCCCTCACTTTTTGTTCGATACGCCGGGCGTCGGGGTAGAGCGCGGCGGGTTTGACCGCGTATTGAAAAAGATTTCTCAGGTAGCGCGTCGCGCCGCCGTTGATCTTCCACAGTTTAAGCGCATCGACCTGCGAAATGATGACGCGGCCTTTGCCGAGTTGAGCCTCTGCGATGGCGGCCCCGCTGTCGCGCTCGTCGAGGAAGCGGCCCTTGGCGGCAATGGCGGTTTGTTCAAGCGGTATCGAAACGCAGCTTACGACGTTTCCGTCGGTATTTTCCGCCCAAATATCGAAATCCGTCTGGTTCATGCGATCGAATACCGGGTGGTTCTCGACGATGATCTCCGCCATGGTGTTGTAATTGGAGGATATGGAATACTCTCCGCACACCGGCAGTTTGCCGTTTTTCTGCTCCAACAGCAGCAAACGACCGCCGTTTTCGACGCGGACGCGCCATTTGACCGCGTCTCCCGGCGAAAGTTTTGCCCCGGGCGGCACGATCAGGCAGTCATAGGAGGCGGGGTTTTGTTTGCCGTCAAACCGGTCAAACGGCACGGCGAGGTCTTTGAGCAACCGCTCGACCGACTTATCCCCGGAATCGGCAAGCAGAACTTTTGCCGCCCCGTCTATCGGGGCGGTCGCCGCCGCAATCGGGTGAAGTCTTACCGGGTAGCTGTTGCGCCCGATTTCCCGGTTGTCGGCAAGAACGGTGAGCCGTATTTCGCCGTTGCCGGTCAAAGGCGCGTCGAACCGGAGCGTAATTGGTTTGTTTTTGCGCTCACCGGACTTCATCGCGCCGAAGTCAACGGTGCCGAGATCAGAGGTTTTTTCGCCGCAGACCAGCGAGATCGCGACTTTGACCGAAGCGAAATCATTCAATCCCTGATTGAGTAAAAATGCGTCAAGCGTGCGTTCGCCCGGTGTGAGATACTGGCGCGGAGCAATGCGCTGTTGCGGTGAAACACGCAATCCGGGATAGACGTCCTGCGTCCATCTGGGGTAGTTTTTGGTGTCGATGACGGCGATCCAGGTGCCGAAACCGGCAATGCGCGGATCCTGCCTCGCCATTTCGATAATGCGGGTGCCGTTGAGGTTTTGGGTGTACGGCCAGTTGCGCTGCGGATCGAGCGCGGCTTTTACCCCGATGGCTCCGGAATAACCCGCCGCACCCGGATTGCCCCAATAGTACGCCCGGTTGATTTCCGGCAAATAGGCGTCGATCGAGCCGTGTTTGTATTTGCGGTTGGGCTGAAGTCCCCAGCCGCCGCCGATGGCTTCTGAAATCACCACCGGTTTATCCAGCTTGCCGTTTTTGCCGAACACCTGCGCCGCTTCGCGGTAAAGCCGGTCAAAGTCGTGATCCCACTGCGACCACGGCCGCGTCAGCCCGGTGTAGAGGTGAAAATCGATTATGTCGGTATCCAGCGGGAAACTGCCGTAGGCGGAGAGGTTTCCGCAGCCGGCAAATGCCGCGATCGGACGTTTCTGCCGGTCTATGCTTCTTACCAGCGCGGTCTGTTTTTGCAAAAAACTGCGCAGCTTGGGGTCGGTGCGGTGGTTGATCTCGTTGCCGAGCACCCACATCACGACCGAGGGGCGGTTGTGATCGCGCCGCACGAATCCAGCGAGTTCATCCAGCGTATTCGGAATGAATTCTTTTTCGTCGATATTACGCAAAAACGCCAGAGCCGATTCGTCATAGATCATCATGCCGCATTCGTCGGCGTGGTCGTAGATACGCGGCGTCACCGGCTGATGCGCGGTACGCAAAATATTGAGTCCTTTTTTCTTGAACCCCTCGATACGCGCCTTGGGGTCGCCGCGGTCGCCGCTGAATCCCATCGACTGCACGGTCTCCATGCGCAGATATATCGGCTTGCCGTTCAGATAGAAGCGTCCGTTGGCGGCCTTGAAATCGCGAAACCCGAAACGCTCGATCTTCGCGGCGCGCACATTTTTGCCGTCGCGAAACGTCAACGAACAAAAATACAGATTGGGGTGATCGGTATCCCAGCACTTCGGATCAGGGTAGTTCAACACCAGACGGCCGGTGTTTTCGCCCTTTTTGAGTTTGATTTCCGGAAAGTCCGTCCCGGTAACCGGGGCCGGGTCTTCGGCAAAGGAGATTGCGACGTTGGGAATCACGGTTGCTGGGGCATCTTCGTTGCAGATCAGGCGGTACTCGACCGACATCGCGCCCGAAGAATCCGCCGTGAGCCACAGCCGGTCGATGGCAAGCTGCGCTTTGTCCTGTATCAGGAAAACGTGATCCCACAGGCCGCCTTTGATATCCACATCGCGCCACGCCGCGCCGTAAACATGGCGGTATATCTCGTCGTGCGGGCCGAGATCGGCAAGCACGCGGAGCGCGATGACGTTTTTGCCCGGCTGAACAAATTCGGTAATATCCGGGTCGTAGGTGCGGAAATCTCCGTGATGGCGGCCGACAAACTTGCCGTTGACATAGAGTTCAGCCTCATAACCGATGGCGTGAAACTCCATTTGCACCCGTCCTCCGGCCAGATCGAGCAACTCGATGTTTTTCCGATACCACCCCTTGCAGTAGGGGTTGACGGTGCGTTTATTGTAACCCTGGCCTTTGAGATTGGTCTTGCGACTTTTGCGGAAAATCTTGTCATACGACCAGCGCGGCGTCGTCCACCAGTTGGTGGGTACTTTGATCTCCTCC
>JAQVVK010000014.1 GCA_028698975.1 Victivallaceae bacterium | reverse complement strand
ATTCGGACGCCGGCGAAGCTCTGAGCAATCTCGGCTTTGCGGTCGGTGATTTCGAGCGGCCGCTCAAATCGTTTTCCGGCGGCTGGCGTATGCGCGCCGCCATGGCGCGGGTGCTTATTTCGCGTCCGGACGTGCTGCTGCTTGACGAGCCGTCAAACTATCTCGACATCCCGGCGGTGGAGTGGCTCTGCCGTTTCTTAAAATCTTATCAGGGCACATTGCTTCTGGTTTCGCACGACCGCTTTCTCCTGCGCAAGCTGACCAACGTCACGCTGGAAGTAAATGCCGGAGCAGTGACCCGCTACGCCGGAGATTACGACTACTATCGGCGCGAACGCGAAAACCGCCGGCGCAACCTCGAAGCGGCCAAGCGCAACGTCGACCGCCGCAAGGAACACCTCGAAAAAGTGATCGACCGTTTCCGGGCCAAAGCGACCAAGGCGTCGCAGGCCAAAAGCTGGCAAAAAGTGCTCGACAAGATCGAGGACGTCGACCTGCCGGACCGGCTTGACTACAACGGCGCGATCCGTTTCCCGGAGCCGCCGCCGGGCGGAGTGGAGGCGGCCCGCATTGAACATCTGACCTTTGGCTACACGCCGGAAAAGACACTGTTGAAAGACGTCGATCTTGACATCAATGCCGGCGACAAGATCGCCTTTATCGGCTACAACGGCATGGGCAAGACCACGCTGCTGAAGCTGCTGACCGGCCGCCTCAAGCCGCTTTCCGGGCGCGTGGTGCTCGGCCACCACTCGGTGCTCGGCTATCAGGCGCAGGAGTTCGCCGATCTGCTGGTGCCGGAGCAAACCGTGTTTGACACGGTGCGCGGCGCGCTGCCGGCCGGGGCGCCGACTTCCGGGTTGATGAACGTACTCGGTTCATTCGGGTTTCCCGGCGACGCGGCGTCCAAAACCTGCAAAGTGCTTTCCGGCGGCGAAAAGATACGGCTGCTGTTTGCCCGCATTTTCGTGAATCCGCCCAACTTTCTGGTGCTCGACGAGCCGACCACCCACCTTGACATCGCGGCGCGGGAATTGCTTCAGGAGGCACTGCGCACCTACAAAGGCACGGTGTGTCTGGTAAGTCATGATATTGACTTCGTGCGCAATGTGGCCACTTCGATCGTGGCGATGGAGCCGCCGGGGGTTCGCAAATACTTCGGCAACTACGATTATTACATGGAGAAATCGACTCAGCAAAAGGCCGGCTCCGGTGCCGACTCCGCCGCGCCCTCCGGACGCGGCGCGGCCGATTCGCCGGATCTTGCGCGCAACCGCCGCCGGGCGCGCGCGCAGGCGAGAGCCGCTCTTGCCGCGGAGAAAAAGCAGGCCGAAACCGTCGCGGCGAAAGCCGAAGCCAAGCTGGAAAAGCTGGAGAAACGTAAGAAGCAGTTGATTTCGGAGCTTTCCGAGGGCGGCTCCATGGATTTCTCGACCTTAAACCGCGAACTTCACAATATTCAGCAGAATATCGAAGCCGCCGAAAAGGAGTGGGAGACCGCCGCAATGGAAGTCGAAGCCATCGTAAAGAGACACGAAGAAAACAACAGCGATCTACTCTGAATCCGCCGTTTTATTGTGCCGCAGACGCAACTGGCCGCAAGCGGCATCCGAGTCGCCGCCGCGCTCCACCCGCACCGTCACATGCGCTCCGGCGCGCTCCAATTTATCGGCAAAAGCCTCGATCACCCGGCGCGGCGGGCGGTCAAAGTCGCTGCCGGTCGGGTTGAACGGTATCAGATTGATTTTGGCATGATGGCAAATAGCCAATTCCGCCAATTTCCTGGCATCTTCGGGGCGGTCGTTGACCCCATCAAGCAGCGTATATTCCAGCGTCACCATGCGCCCCGCCTTTTCCCGATAGAGGTCGGCGGCGGCCAGTATCTCCGCCACCGGATAACGCAGCGGGTCGGGGATTATCTTGCTTCTCACCTCGTCATCCGGTGCATGCAAACTTATGGCCAGATTGTATTCGCGCTCCAGCTTGGCAAATTCTTTCATGCCGGGGACATACCCCGAAGTCGAAACCGTAATGCGCCGCGGCGACATGCCGAAGCCATCCGGCGAAGTAAGCGTTTCCAGTGCGGGGATGAGTTCGGCCAGATTGAGCATACCCTCGCCGATCCCCATAAACACCAGATTGTCCGGCCTGGCTCCCGCCTCCTGACAGCCGATGATGAACTCCTCAAGTATTTCGCCGGTCAACAGATTGCGCACCAACCCGTCGCGGCCGCTCGCGCAGAAACGGCAGCGCACCTGGCAGCCGACCTGAGTGCTGAGACAAAAAGTCAACCGGTCGCCGGAGCCGCCGGGTATCAGAGCCATTTCAATGGTTTCGCCGTCGCGGAGGCCGATCAGCAATTTTTCGGTACCGTCCTTGGAACGCACCGATTCGGCAAGCTGCGAACCCGGCGCGCTGAAATCGAGAGCCACCGCCTCGCGTACCGTCAACGGAAGATTGCTCATATCATGCGGATAGAGCACATATTTATTATAGACCCAATCCGCGATCTGCGTGCCGCGAAAAGCGGGGAATCCGCGTTTCACCGCCCAGTCACGCAAGGTGGAACGCGAAGTACCGGCCAAAAAAGCCTTTTTATTTTCCATAACACTCCTGCTGTGTTGCGGTCAAACCAATCATGGTCAGCGCGTCACGCCCTTTTTGAGCAGAATATTGCCGTATTTACGGGTTTCCCCGGTAACCACCACCGCGAAGACCGACTTGGTGCGTTCATAAAAGGCGAAACGGTCGATATGGGCGATTTTGGCCGGGCAACCGTGAGCGGCGACGCTCTTTTGACACAATGCGACGTAGTCCATATCCAGCGAATCCCCCGGCACCGGGGCCATCATCACGGCCGGAGCATCGACATAACTGTCAAGCTCCAGCAGCGGCAGCACCGCGTCGAGCATCTGCGGCACCGAGCAGCCGTCGGCGCGCAACACCGGCCGGCCAAACGAGTAAGCCGGGAAATGAGCATCGCTGAAGACGATCTCGTCGCCGTGACCCATTTCGGAAAGGATCTTGAGCAGTTCGGGGAAAACCAATGGAGAAATATTTTTAAGCACAATGCGCCCTTTCTCTTTTTTTGCTTTGCCAAAGATACCACACAATGACGATTAAATCAAGCGATCCGCCGCGTGAATAAAACAAAAACGCCGTCGTTCCATGGAACAACGGCGTTTTTTCGATCCCAGAAATCCGGGATTACCGGGCGTAGTACTCGATCACGCTCATGATCTTGACATTGACCGGGATCTCCTCGATCTGAGGAGCGCGGGTCAACGTGGCCTTGAGGTTGTCGAGATCGACTTCCATATAGGCCGGCACGGTCGCATTGCCCTTCTTGGCCATCTCGGCGATCGCCGGCGACTTCTCCGGGTTGATCGAAATGGTCTGGCCTTCCTTAAGCAGACAGCTGGAGCGGTCAACCCGCTTGCCGTCGACCAGGATATGCCCGTGATTGATCCACTGCTTGGCAGCGAAAATGGTGGGCGCGAATCCGGCGCGGAAAAGCATGGCGTCAAGACGCTGCTCAAGACTGCGCAACAAACGCTCGTTGGTGGCTCCGAGACCGGCCTTGGCTTTGGCGTAGGCGATCTGAAGCTGCTTCTCACTGATGCCGTAATAGGCGCGGAGTTTCTGCTTCTCCATCAGCAATTCGCCATAGGTGGAGAGTTTGACCCGGCGGCCTTTTCCATGCGGACCCGCCGCATAAGGACGCTTCACGCTCGGGCACTTCGGGTCGCCCCAGATGCACTGGCCGACTCGACGGCAGAACTTGTGTTTCGCTCGACTTGCGGTTGGCATAACCAATCCCTTTCTTTTGATTTGTTGATTTAAACCGGTTCCCGGGTGTCAAGCCTATAAAATGGGGCCCGAAAACCGCAACAGTTCATTAATATAGCATCAAACCTGTACTTTATCAAGCACATAAGGAAAAAACGGCGCACCACAAAAAGTGCGCCGTAAATATTTCGCGAAACGGATTAACGCTTCGAGAACTGGAACCGACGACGGGCGCCCGGCTGACCGGATTTCTTACGTTCCTTGACCCGGGAATCGCGGGTGATCATGCCGGCAGCTTTCAACGCCGACTTGATATCCTCGTCCATCTTGACCAAGGCACGCGCCACACCGTGACGCAACGCACCGGCCTGACCGGCTATACCACCACCGGTAAGCGTGGCGGCTATATCAATTTTGCCCTCGGCGTTGCCGACCTTGAGCACCTGCATCACGAAGCCGCGCAGAGCCTCGACCGGGAAGTATTCTTCCATGGTCTTGCCGTTGACTTCGATCTTGCCGCTGCCGGACTTGACACGGACACGCGCAACCGCGCATTTACGCCGACCGGTAGCCCAAATTTCATCACTCTTTTTAACCATGATGATTACTTCTCCAGTGTGATTTTAGTCGGTTTCTGGGCGGTGTGCGGATGCTCGGCGCCGGCATAGACCTTGAGCTTGGCAAACTGAGCGCGACCCAGACGGCCGTGCGGCATCATGCCCCATACGGCGTCCTTTATCAAACGCTCCGGTTCTTTCTTGAAGAGTTCCTTGGCCGTAGTGGTCTTGAGACCGCTGCGGTAGCCGGTGTAATCGGAATATTCCTTTTCCTCGGCCTTGCGACCGGTGAATACCGACTTGGAAGCATTGATGACGATCACGAACGCACCAGTGTCGATGTGCGGCGTAAAAGTCGGCTTGTCTTTGCCGCGCAACGCATTGACGATGCGCACGGCCAAACGGCCGACCGGGGCTTCGGAAGCATCGAAAAGGATGTGCTCTCGCACAATCTCGCCTTCTTTTGCCAGATAGGTTTTCATAGCTTTTTGTCCGTAAATATATGTTGTTTTTACGAGCTTCCAACGCGACGGCCAATTCGCACAAGGCCGGGACATGGAAACCGCGACTTGTCCTCCACACCGCATCGAACCGGCTACAGATGATCGGGGTGAGCCGATTCCACCCGATGGGAAAACTCCTTTAAAATAGCATGCCTGGGCAATTTTTCAATACCATATACGAAAAAAGAAACGAAATTGACCGTTTTCAGACGCCCGCAAAGCGACAACGCATCGATTTAGGTTACGCCGCAAGACCGGATTGCACCGCCGATGTTGACATTTTTCCTCTTTTCCAAACAGGGAGTCGATCCATGAATACACCGGAACCAAACGAAATATGCCGCCGCGCCGCACAACTTGCCGCCCATGTCGAAATGGTTGAAAATGCGTTGGCCGACCTCTATCGGTCGGTCGTTGCGCCGCCGCCGGATTCCGGATTTGTCGCGGTGGAGTGCGGCGTCGATCTCGCCCGCCGGCGTTTTTCGGTCGTCTGCTCGACCGCCGACTGGTCGGAGCGTGGCAAAAAAGACGAGACATCCGCCCTGCCCGTCCCCTTCTTTGTGCCGGCCGGCCGGCTTGGCGTGCTCAATATATCGGCTCTCCGTCCGCTCGGAACCCGCCACACCGCCGGCATGACAACCCGGCTGCTCGCATTTGACATCGACCTCGGGAAGTCGATGATCGCATAAAAACCATATCCAGTGAAAGGCCCCATTATGGAAAAAGATCTTTCGTATCTGTTTCGCCGCATCCACCCGGTTTTCCGCCGCAACCGCGACATTTGGGAACACAGTGCCGCCGCCTACGCCGGGGGCGAGGAGTATCTGCGCCGCGCCCTGGTGCGCCATGTGTCGGAAGTCGAACTCGAATTCGCCGAGCGAATGCGCCGCGCCTATTATTTCAACTATCCGCGCAAACTCGCCCGGCTGATCACCCAATGCATCCTTGCCGCCGAGCCGCAGCGTGACGGAGCCGACCCCGAATTGGTCGAGGACTTCTCGCGCACCGGCCTCCGGGCCGACGAAGTAATGCGCCAAGTCTCCACCCTGCTCAACGTTTTCGGCTCAGTCGCCATGACGATCGACATGCCGTTTTTTGAGGGCGAAGTAGATTGCGAACGCCGCCGCCGCGAAAAACTCCGCCCGGCCGTGCGCGTTGTTTCGCCGCTCGCCGTGCCCGACTGGGCTTACGGCTCCGACGGCGAACTTGACTGGATCATCATCGACGAAAAAACGCTCGTCGACCGCGGCCCGTATCTTGCGCCGGCGCAAACCATGCGGCGCAGACTGCTTACCCGCACCGAATCTCTGCTTTTCGAAGCCGAGCCGGACTCCGCCTCGGTGCGGCTAATCTCCGGCTGCCGTCACGATCTCGGCCTGGTACCCGCCGTGCTGGTAACCGAAGCGGACGGCTTCGCCATCGGCGGCGGCCATTATTTTGAGGATGTGGTGCGTATCAGCGACGCCATGCTCAATAATGAATCCGAAGCGCAGATGAACGTGGTCAAACAGATGTTTGGTCTGCTGGTCATTTCGGAAAGCTTCGCCCGCGCCGCCCGACCGGTCGCCGCCCCGGAGTCGTGCGGCGGAGAAAACGCCAAGTTCAGTCATGTACTGGCCCGCTCCGCCGCGTTGTGGGAAACTCCGGAAGAGCGCGGCATAAGCCGTTATATCTCGCCGTCCGGGGCCGACACGGCGGCCATTCGCGCCGAAAACGACGCTCTCAAACGGGAATTGTTCGACGTGGTCGGCATGAGTTTGATGACCCGCAGCCGCGACGCCCAGACCGCCGAAGCCAAGGCGTGGGACTATCATCAGGTCAAGCAATTCCTGAGCTGTCGCGCCGACCTGCTCGAGCAAACCGAGCTGCGGGTGTGGCGCATCATGTCGCTTTTCGACCCGTCGATCGCCATGCCGTCGGTGTGCTACAACAGGGAATTCGCAGTAACCGACCTCAAGAGTTCGATCGAGTCGCTGATCGAGTTGAAAAACTTCTCCGGCGGCGGCGAATATCAACGCGAAATCGCCCGCGCCGCCCTCTATCTGCTCGAAAAGGTTAAAAAGATCGACCCGGAGCGTCGCCGCGCCATGCTGTCCGAAATCGCCGGAAACGAGGTGTCTCATGCCTGATATTCGAAAATTCAAGCGGGCGACGCTCAAACTTCTCACGTCCGCCGCCAACGGCGGACTGGCTTATTCGGAACACGCCATTCGGATTCAACCGCTTTATTCCGAAGCCAAACAGAAACCGGCCACGTCCGTCGACGGCGCGGCCGCAACTTCGGTCTGGCTGGCGGATTCCGCCGTCACCCCGACTCCGGGCAGCATACTCGCCCAGTCCGACGGGAAAGAATTTCGCATCGTAAGAGTACGCGGGTTCGGAGCCGCCGGCAGCCTGCGGCGACTTGAAGCCGAGCCGTTATGACCCGACTGAAGTTTGCCGCTCTGCCGCGCATAGCCCGCGATAGTGGGCAAAACGCTGAACCAGCCGCCAAAACAGCTCGCGCGGCATGGCCGCCCAATAGCCGTTCACGGCGAGGAAGCGCAGATCGCGCATATATTCTCGCCCCAGCGTAAAGAAGAACCCCCGGAAAAACCGGGGTTTTTCGTCAAATATCGCCGCGTCGGCCACGCCCTCGTTAAAAAAGCGTTTCCAAGTCTCCGCCAACGTGTAGTTGTGCGAATGAATGCTCTTTGCCTCCGGCACATAGACGATACGGCACCCTTTGCGGCGCAGCCGGTACGACCACTCGATATCCTCGCTGTACTGCAAACTCTCGTCAAACGGTTCAGCCAGCAGCAATTCGCGCGAAGCCGCCGAACTCACCAGCGAAAACATGTGCCGCCAAGTCGCCGCCTCGCGGCCGTCGCCGAAAGCGCGGCGGTAATCCTTGACCACCAATGGACGGGCGTCCGCCCGCGGCAACTGATTGCCAAACACCAGATCGGCCTGTTTTGCAAGCAACGGCGCAACCAATGCGGCCAGATAGCCGTCGCCCTGCGGTGTGCAATCCGAATTATGAAAGACCACGATCTCCCCGGTCGCCAAGGCCACCCCGGCATTGAGCACCCGCCCCGGAACATATTTCTCACGCCACTCGACGACCTGACCAACCGGATTCATCTCCCGCACGATGCCGGCGGTGCCGTCGCTGGAATTGTTGTCGATGTTGATGATCTCCGCCTCGCACCCGGCCGGCAATTTCTGCGCAAACAGACGGGTCATGGTGTCGGCGATCATGCCGGCGTCGTTTCGGGAGCGGACGATGACACTTATCTTCATTTTACCGCATGGTCGGAGTCATCCGACTTGACATCCATGGTTATAACCGTAATATTCAACGCGTTGCCGACCCGGCGACGGCTGATCGACTGCACGATCTCCTCGATGATGCCCATACCCCGGCCAGCTTGGGCGAGAATGAAGAAATCATCTTCGACTTCGTCCAGAAAACTGCGGTTTTTAGGCACATAATTCCACTCTTTTCCCATATCGTAAAAGATCATTTCGATCTTCTCGGCGGTAACAATCGTCTCAACCAATATACACGGCGTGTTGCGCTGGGCGTTGTCAAAACCGTGCACCACTATATTATTGAGAAATTCGCCCATCACCAGCTCGACCTTATAGGCCAGCTTGCCGTCGCCGGTACGCTTCTCGACCATCGCCGCGACATCCTGCGACAACACCACCGCGTCGGACATCTTCTGCGGTATGGTGCGCACCAGCGTAGACTTATCCGTCTGGTCGCCCTCCTCGGCGTAACCGATCGCCAGCATCAACATATCGTCCTGCACATCGTTGAAACCGGCGGCGGCCATCCTGTCATCAAGCAGAAACGGCAGCAATCCGGCGTTATCATCATGCCGGCACAGGCGGCAAATCCCATCCAACCCCAGCATGTGTCCGTCATGGTCGGTACGCTCCATCACCCCGTCGGTAATGGCCAAAAAGGTATCGTCCGGCGTAAATTCAGCGTGATGCAGATCCTCATGCTTGTAAACAAAATCCGGCATCCAGCCAACCGGGATATTGACCCCCGCCCGCGGCTGCTCCAGACACCGCATGACGCCCGACTTGCGGTCAAACACCAGAAATCCGGGGTGGCCCGCGCTCATATACTCCACCTGACGCCGGGCCGGGTCGAAGATCGCCACCAGACAGGTCAGGTAAAAAACGCTCTCAAAAGTTTCGCATATCTGGCGGTTGATGAGGTTGAGGTAATCGCAGACGATGTTGCCGGTTTTCGCTCCGCGGATAAAGTAGTTGGTCACCGACTGGATCACGCTCATGTGCAACGCCGCCCGGATGCCGTGCCCGGAAATATCGCCGATCACAAAAAACAGCCGCCCGTCCGGCAGCATGGTCATGTCGAAATAGTCGCCCGACAGATGCGAGTGCGGCATGTAGTTGGCCATCATATATATGGAATGGTCATACAGACAAAGCCAGTCCGGCAGCATAAGTTTCTGCATCTTCGACGCCAGCGAAAGGTCGTTTTGCAGCTGGTCAAAATACACCCGGTGCAAATTGCGCTCCCGCGCCGCCGCAATGATCTGGCGGGTCAGCGAAAGCAAATCGGCCTTGTAAACCGGTTTGCGCAGAAAATAGGTGTTGACGTCGTTGGAAATGTTTTCCAGCAGCTTGCGGCTGCCGGAGTCGATCACCGCCGAAACAAAGATTATCGGCAGCTCCGGGGTTTGCAGCCGCACTTTTTTGCGCAGCTCGAACCCGTTCTCATCAGGCAGGATCACCTCGGATATCAGGAGATCGACCTGCCGCGACCGCATAATGCGCATCGCCTCCTGCGAAGTCTCGCAAAATACCAGCTCGTACTCGCCCTCTCCGCAGATGGCGCGAAACAGCCGTTGACTTACCGGGTCGTTGTCAACGATCAGAGTAACTGCCGGTTTGTCCGTCGATGTAGCCATCAGAACGAAAGCAGCGCCTGATCGAGATCGTCGTAGATGTCGAAAATCCGATAGGCTCTGGTGATCTCAAAAATCATGCGCGGCTTGTCGGCAAGACAGGCCAGCTTCAATTTGCCGTTGTGTTCATTGCAGCTCTTGAGACAAAAAACAATCGCTCCCAGACCGGTCGAGTCAAGATAATCCATGCCGGACAGATCGAAAACTATCTTCGGATTCTGGTCGACGACCTTGCGAAACTCGGTCTTGAGCCGCTCGGCGTGCTCGGCGTCAAGCCGACCGCTGATCGCGATTACCACCGCACCTTCACGTTCACTGGTGGTTATTTCCATGATATCACCCCTTTTGTTAGCTTGTCATAACGTAATATATAATCAACCATTTAAAAATGCAAGCCGCCGACTTCCGGAGTTGACAGCTTTATCACATGATAAAGCCAAATATGCTAAAGGAGGCCGCATTATGATTATCCGCAATGAATCCTTCGCCGACTTCGCCATTGACTCCACCGGATGCGCCGTCTGCCGCAGCTGCTGGGTGCTGACCGGCGACGACCCCGCCGCCGGAGCGGGAGCTTTGCTCGCCGCCGCCCGCGACTGGGCAGGTTCAATCGGCGACGACGCCCGCACCCCGACGCCGGACGGACGCTCCTACACCGTCGACCCGACACTCAAGGTCACCGCCATTGCCATCAAGGAGATCGACCCGCGACGCTGTCAAGTGACATTCACCGCCGCGCCGCCGCCCGCCGCCGGGATCAGCCGGCTTGAGTCGGCGGTGCACACCGAGGAATTCGTCGGGTTCGCAGCCGGTTCGGGCGGCATGGTCACCCGGATCGTCTGGATCGGCATATTTGCGGTGCGTTCCGCCGATATTGCCAGTTACCGGGGATTGGTCGGCTCCGACGCGGCGGCGTGGTCGGAAACCGGCGCGATCGTCACCCGCGTCACGCCAACTCCCCATGACGACGGCTCGTACACCGTGCGGCTCGAAGCGCAGCTTCCGGGAAATCCCGGCCTCTGGCTCTGCTCGGAAAACGACCGTCTGAGCGAACGCACCGACGTTTCGGCGGAAATGAGCGAATTTCACGTCTCCTCCGAAATGGCCGGGTACTATCTCACGCCGGAGGGAGCCGCTCTGGAAGCCGATGAATGGAGTGCGGCCGATTCATGCCCGTTTGCGACCACCGCGCGTCTCGAAGCGAACATGATCGAAGCCGACGTGCGGGTGCTCGAAATAACCGAAACCACCTACGAGCGCGGCAAAACCCGCAATCTGTTGTCGTCGATGGTCGAGTGGCAGAGCACCCGGGTTTATTCCGGCACGGTGGCGGGGTGTTCCGG
This sequence comes from Victivallaceae bacterium, assembly GCA_028698975.1. GTDB lineage: Bacteria > Verrucomicrobiota > Lentisphaeria > Victivallales > Victivallaceae > Victivallis. Next base: position 9,410 of record JAQVVK010000014.1, on the reverse strand, counting down.
CAGCTACCTCAAAGTCGATCAGAAATGCGACGAACTGCACGATTCGGGCGGCCGCACCTACACCCGGCTCATCCGCACCTATGCCAAGGCTCCGCAGGGTTTGAGCTGGAACACCTCCTACTGGCGGAATCACTGATGATCGAACACGGTTTTCAAAAGACGGCCTCCCAGCTTCAGGCGTTGAAACTTCTGGGCGGACGCAGCCGGTTTGTGCTGCTTTTCGGGGGTTCCCGCTCCGGCAAGAGTTTCATACTAATTTACGCCCTGCTGGTCAGAGCCATGCGCGAACCGGGCAGCCGCCACGCCATATTGCGCTTTCGAGCCAACGCGGTACGGCAGTCGATCCGGCTGGACACGCTGCCCAAGGTGATCGCGCTGGCCTTTCCGCGCCTGAAATTCAAAGAAGCGCGCACCGATCAATATATCACGCTGCCCAATGGTTCGGAGATATGGTTCGGCGGACTGGACACCGACGAAAGGCTCGACAAGATATTGGGCAAAGAATTTGCGACCATATACTTCAACGAGTGTTCGGAGATCAGTTATCCGGCGGTCAACACCGCGCTGTCGCGGCTGGCTCAAAGGACAAAACTGGTCAATCGCGCCTATTTCGACTGCAATCCGGCGGGCAAATCGCATTGGAGTTACAAACTCTTTGTCGAACACATTGACCCGGAATCCGGTCTGCCGCTGGCTTTTCCGGCCAACTACGCCGCCATGCTGATGAATCCGGCCGCCAACCGCGAAAATCTGCCGCCGGGCTACCTCGAAGAAACGCTGGCCGGATTGACCGAGCGTCAGCGGTTGCGGTTTCAGGAAGGGGTCTGGCTTGACGACACACCGGGCGCGCTGTGGAATTTTGAAATCATCGAGCGCAACCGCCGCGCCGCCGCGCCGGCCGATCTATCGGCGGTGGCGGTGGGGGTGGATCCGGCGGTGACTTCCGGACGCGACTCCGATGCCACCGGCATCGTCACGGCGGCGCGCGGGGGCGACGGCGACTATTATGTGCTTGACGACGCGAGCATGGCCGGCAAGCCGGCGGAGTGGGCGCGCCGGGTGGTCGAAGTCTATAAACGTTTTCAGGCCGACCGGGTGGTGGCCGAGGTCAACAACGGCGGCGAACTGGTCGAAAGCCTGCTGCGTTCGCTGGAATTTGATCTGAGCTATCGGGCGGTGCGTGCCTCGCGCGGCAAAATCGCCCGGGCGGAACCCGCCGCCGCGCTGTACGAGTCGGGCCGGGTTCACCACATAGGTCGGTTTCGCGAGCTGGAAGACGAGATGACTTCGTACAAGGCCGGCGACCCCGACAGCCCCGACCGGCTCGACGCGCTGGTCTGGGCGTTGACTGCGCTGTCCGAGCGCAGCGGCGCAACGCGGCTGATTACCGCGTAATCAGATTTTTGACGCCCAGCATGATGATCTGACTGGCGAGCGCGGCCAGAAAGAGGCCGGTAAGTTTACTCAAAATGGAAATACCCCGTTTGCCGATGAGGCGTTCGATCTGGTTGGCAAAATAGAGCACCAGCCAGATCGCCGCCACCGCGAACAGTATGCCGCCGATGTCGCAAAGCATTCTCCGCCAGTCGTTAAATGCGCCGTCGCCCATCATAAGCAGTGCGCCGATGGTGCCGGGGCCGATGGCGCACGGTATGGCGATCGGCACAATGGCGATGACGTTTTCGTCTTCGTCGCCGTCACCGGCGGAATCGCTCCGGATGCCCGCCCCGGAGCCGCGCACCATTTCAAGTCCGCTCAGCAAAAGCACCAGCCCCGCCCCGATGCGAAACGCGTCAAGCGTGATGCCCAGCCCGCGCAAAATGAAGTTGCCGAGATAATAAACGATGAAGGCGATCAGTAAAATTGTGATAGATGCCCGCACCGCCACTTTGCGCTTGGCGGCCAGCTGATAACGGTCGGTTTTGGCCACAAAGACCGACAGTACAAAGAACGGCCCCAGCAAAATGAATAATTGTATCGCCGATGAAAACATACCCGCCCGCAGTGTTGTATTAATGATGTATTAGTAATGTTTGAATAATATACCGTGATCCGACCCAAAAAGCAAGCCCGCCCGCCGGGGGGGCTGCCGGGCGGCTTCGCAAGGGGCGTCGACAAGCGGCGTCGGATGGTTCAATACCGGTAAAAAATAGTTCGAAACAAATATTCCGGCAGTTGCAAAAACGTTTCATGCGTGATAAATTATGTTGCTGGTTATTTTTATTGATACAACACCAACGCCGGAGCGTTTTGCCATGAAGGGTTTTGATTTTTGGTATTTTTGGAGTCTGCTGGCTAAAAATTGGAAATTTGTGTTTTCCACCTCCGCGATCGGCGGAGCTCTCGCACTGGGCTATACGATTTTTTGGATCACCCCGCTTTACACCGCAACGGCCACGCTTTATGTCGGGCGCGGCGAACGCTCGGTCATTGAAAGCGGCGTGACCCGGCAGCTTGACGACATGCGACTGCTCAACTCCGAGCTGGTAACCGGGCTTCAGCTCACCAGCGACTATGTGGAGATCGCCCGATCCAAACGCATCATGGCCCGGGCCGAGGAGCTTATCAAGCTCAACAGCCCCAAATATATGGATCTGCGCTTCGGTTTTGACGCCGTCTGCGTACCCAACACACGCATGCTGGTGCTTAAAGTGGTGTCTCCGAGCCGTGTCGGCAGTCAGGTGGTCTGCAACACCGTCGCCGACGTGTTTGTCGAGGAGATCAGCGAGATCTTCAACCTCCAAAACTCTCAGGTCATCGACCGGGCCGACACCCCGACCGTGCCAAGTTACCCCAGCCGCCGCAAAAACACCATGCTTGGGTGTCTGATCGGCGCGGTGCTGGCTTATTTACTGGTGTTTTTGCGTTCGATCCAAGACACCAGCGTGAGAACCCCGGAAGCGGCCATGGCGTTGCTCAAGCTGCCTTTGATGGGCAACGTGCCGCTTGACGACACGCTGAAAAACGCCGACGATGAGACCCTCAAGCCGGGAGACCGCATTCTATCGGTACACCATAACGAACGTGAACGCATGGAGATCGGCGAATCGTTTCGCACGCTTCGAGCCAATATACAATATTCCGAAGTGCCGCACGAGCCCGGCGTCGGTCATGTTTTCGTCACCACCAGTACCCTTCCCGGCGAAGGCAAGAGCTTCACGGCAGCCAATCTGGCCGCTTCTCTGGCCGACTCCGGCAAACGCACGCTTGCCGTCAACTGCGACTTGCACAAACCCTCGCTGGCAAAATTCTTCGGTGTTTCGCCGGATGGCGGCTTGGTCAACGTGCTGGTAGGAGAAAAGAGTTTTGACGATGTGGTCTGCCGCAATCTGCTCGATCTGCCGCTTGATGTGCTGTTCTGCGGCCCGGTGCCGCCCAACCCGTCGCGGCTTCTGCTCTCCGACAAATTCAAAGAGTTGATAAAAGAGCAGCAGCACAATTACGATTACATCATTCTTGACGCGCCGCCCTGTTTGAACATCGCCGACGCCGCCATTGTCGGAGGACTTTCCGACGGCATTCTGTTTGTGATTCAGGCCGGGCGCGCCCGCGGCGACACCATCAGCCGCGCCTACCAGCAGTTGTCACAGTTGAAACTGCCGGTGCTCGGGCTGGTGCTCAACAAATTCACGGTCAAAGATCTGTCCGGTTACGCCTACGGCTACGGCTACGGATTCGGATACGGATACGGTTACGGCTCCGGCGGCTACGGCTATGGTTACGGCTATGGCGGCTACGGCGGCTACGGCGGCTACCACTACGGCAGTTACGGTCAGGACGGCACGGATCAGCCATCCATCGGAGAACGGATCATCCGTTTCTTCTTTCAGAATAAAAAATAGCAATGACACGGGCGGCGCAAGGCCGCCCGTTTTCGCGGCAGAACCAGGGTTCAATGGGAGACATTCAAACACTGACCGCCGCCACGCTGCGCGGCGAAATTAAACGGGTGGTTTTCGACGCACCCAAAGACGGTTATGCCATTCTCAAGCTGACCGACGACCGGGGACGCGAGCAAATGGTCCGCGGGTCACTGTCGGGGCTGGCTCCCGGCCAGTTTCTGGAGATGGAGGGGCGTTGGGAGAAACACGCCGAATTCGGTCGCCAGTTTCGCGCCGAGAAGTTCCGCATCGGGCTGCCGTCGTCCACCGACGGCATCAAGCGTTTCCTCGCATCGGGGATCATTCCGGGCGTGGGGCGCAAGACCGCCGAATCGGTGGTGGAATACTTTGGAGCAGACACCATCGACGTGCTCGATCATTATTCCAAACGCCTCTATGAAATACCGCGGCTGGGACGCAAGAAGATCGCGGCAATCATCGCCGGCTGGAAGAATTCGTCCGCCATGCGCGAAAGCAGTATTTTTTTGCAGGGGTTGGGTATATCGCCGGCCTATTGCGCACGGCTTTTCCGCAGTTACGGGGATAAAGCCGTCGAAGTGGTGCAAAAAAATCCATACCGGCTGGCCGAGGAGGTGGACGGTATTGGATTTCTGAAAGCCGACGAGATCGCCAAGTCGGTCGGCATCGCCCGCGATTCGGTCGAACGCATGACCGCCGCGGCAATTTTTGAAGTAAATACGCTGATCGGTTACGGCCACGTCTGCTGTCGGCGCGACGCGCTCTCCGAGGCGGTGCAAAAGCTCACCGCTCAATCCGAGGCATTGGCCGCCATCGGCATAAGCAGCGCGATCGGGCGCGGGCTGTTGGTCGAAGAAAACCGCATGATCTATACCCCGCTGCTGGCCAAGGCGGAAAACGAGCTGCCGGAGCTGATCGCGGCACTGGCTCTGCCCCGCCGCTTTTCGGGATTGAAAATGGCCGGGGTGACCGCCAACGCCACACCGGACGCCCCTGCCCTCAATGCGGCGCAGCGCGGCGCGGTCGAGGCCACAGCCAAATACCCGCTGTCGATCATCACCGGCGGCCCCGGCGTCGGCAAAACCACCGTGGTCGGCGAAATCGTGCGCCGCGCCAAAGCCGCCGGGTTGCGGTTGGCGTTGGCGGCTCCGACCGGGCGGGCGGCCAAGCGGCTGTCGGAATCCACCGGTGTGACCGCCAAGACACTTCACCGTCTGCTCGGATACGATCCGGCGCAAGGGTGTTTTGCCTATGACGGGGCGACACCGCTGCCCTGCGACATGTTGATCGTCGATGAGGTATCGATGCTGGACATCCTTATGGCGCAGGCCGTGTTTCGGGCTGTCAAGCCGGGTTCAACCGTGGTGCTGGTGGGCGACGCCGACCAGCTGCCGTCGGTGGGGCCGGGTACGGTGCTCAACGATCTGATAAAATCGGGCTGGTTCGCGGTGACGCGGCTCACCGAAATATTCCGGCAGGCCGGCGGCAGCCGCATAATAGTCAACGCCCACCGGGTAAACCGGGGAGAAACTCCGGAGCGGCCGGAGCCGGGTGCGGATCTTACCGATTTCTACTGGGTGGAGCAGGACGACCCGGAAAAGGCTTTGGATCTGGTGCAAAAGCTGGTCTGCGAACGGATTCCGGCCCGGTTCGGCCTGAACCCCGCCGCCGACATACAGGTGCTTTCCCCGATGAACCGCGGCAGCTGCGGCACCATCGCGATCAACGACCGGCTGCAGCAGGCGTTGAATGGCGGGCCGAAGCCGCAGTTTGCCATCGGCGAACGGGTTTACAAATGCGGCGACAAGGTGATGCAGACCGCCAACAATTACGAAAAAAATGTTTTCAACGGCGATCTCGGTCTGATCTGGCGGATAAAATCGGGCGAAAAAAAGTTCACCGTCCTGTTCGACGGCGACCGGGCGGTCGATTACAACATGGACGAGGCCGACCAGCTGGTGCGCGCCTATGCGATAACCGTGCACAAATCACAGGGTTCGGAATTCCCGGCGGTGGTGCTGCCGCTCCTGACCCAGCACTACATGATGCTTCAGCGCAATCTGCTTTACACCGCCATGACCCGGGCCAAAAAACTGCTGGTGCTGGTGGGCAGCCGCAAGGCGGTTGGGCTGGCGGTCGATAACAGCCGGGTCGAGCCGCGTTATTCGCAACTGGGGGTCAAACTTGCCGCTTTGCGACGCAAATTCGTATGATGACGATGCGATATTGCACGGGCGGGGCATTGAAAAAAAGTGAATCCGGTGATATATTGTATTTTAGTTTTGTAATAAGGCAATACTGCCAAAAGTAGCGTCGATGGATTTTAGTCCAGCCGCAAAGCTGATTTTTGACGATCCCGAAGCGGCTTTACCCTCAGCGGTAAAGCCCGGGGGGCGGCAGGAAAGCAGCAAAACGGGGGGGCGAAAAGACGCGGCGGGGGTTTTGGCAGTGCCGCCTGATAAGTTGGTTTAAATAATAAAAAGGTGTGTCATGGCAAAGCGTACGGACATCAAGAAAGTCCTCATCATCGGCTCCGGCCCAATCATCATCGGTCAAGCCTGCGAATTCGATTATTCCGGGACTCAGGCCTGTAAGACGTTGCGCAAAGAGGGCTACGAGGTGGTGCTGGTCAATTCCAACCCGGCGACAATCATGACCGACCCCGGCATGGCCGACCATACTTATATTGAACCGCTTACCGTTGACAGCGTCGAAAAGGTGATCGCCCGCGAGAAGCCCGACGCCCTGCTGCCCAACCTCGGCGGACAGACCGCGCTCAATCTGGCCATGAGTTTGCATGACGCCGGCATCCTTGAAAAACACAATGTCAAGGTCATCGGCGTCGATCTCAACGCGATCAAGCGCGGTGAAGACCGTATCGAGTTCAAGAAGACGATGGCCGAGCTGAATATTCCGATGGCCAAATCCGCGCCGTGCTACTCGGTCGAGGAAGCGGAGAAGATCGCGTCCGATCTGGGTTACCCGGTGGTGCTTCGCCCGGCCTACACGATGGGCGGCACCGGCGGCGGCATTGTTTATAACGTCGAGGAGTTGCGCGAAGTGGTTACCCGCGGTCTTGCGGCCTCGCTGATCGGCCAGGTGCTGGTCGAGGAGTGCGTGCTCGGCTGGCAGGAGTTGGAGCTTGAGGTGGTGCGCGACGCCAACGGCAAGAAAATAACGGTCTGCTTTATTGAAAACGTCGATCCGATGGGCGTGCACACCGGCGACAGTTTCTGCGTGGCTCCGATGCTGACCGTGCCGGAGTCGGTGCAAAAGGAACTTCAGGATTTCTCCTATCGCATTGTTGACGCCATCGGAGTCACCGGCGGCACCAACGTGCAGTTTGCCCACAACCCGAAAGACGGGCGCACCATAGTTATCGAGATCAATCCGCGCACTTCGCGCTCCAGCGCGCTGGCTTCCAAGGCGACCGGTTTCCCGATCGCGGCGGTGTCCACCCGGCTGGCCAGCGGGGTCACGCTTGACGAGATCCCCTACTGGCGTGATGGATCGCTTGACAAATACACGCCGTCCGGCGATTATGTGGTGGTAAAATTCGCCCGCTGGGCTTTTGAAAAGTTCCCGCAGGCCAAAGATCACCTCGGCACCCAGATGAAAGCGGTGGGCGAGGTCATGAGCATCGGCGCCGACTTCAAGGAGGCGTTCCAGAAAGCGGTCCGCTCGCTGGAGATCGGGCGCAGCGGTCTTGGTTTGGACAAAAAGATCGAAGCCATTCCTTTTGAAGAACTCAAAAACATGGTGGCGACCCCGTCGAGCAAGCGTTTCTTCCACCTCTACGAGGCGTTCAAGAAGGGGCTCTCGGTGGAGGAGGCGTTTAAGCTCACATCGATCACCCGGTTCTTCCTTGAGCAAATCAAGGAGCTGGCCGATTTTGAGTGCGGGCTTGCCAAATTCAACTTCATGGCACTCCCCGACGCCAAGCTGGTGGAAGCCAAAAAGCTGGGTTTTGCCGACAAATATCTGGCCAAACTCTTCAGCGTGCCGGAAAAAATGGTGCGCGAGCGGCGGCTTGCCCTCGGCGCGACGGTGAGTTATTGCCGGGTGCCGGTGAGCGGCGTCGATGATGCCGACTACTATTACTCGACCTATTCCGGCCGTGCCGACGAGGTGCCGGTTTCGCAGCGCAAGAAGATCATGGTGCTGGGCGGCGGGCCAAACCGGATCGGTCAGGGCATTGAATTTGACTACACTTGTGTGCACGCGGCGTTTACGATCCGCGACATGGGTTATGAATCGGTGCTCATAAACTGCAACCCGGAAACGGTTTCGACCGACTACGACACCAGCGACAAGCTCTATTTCGAGCCGCTTACCACCGAGGACGTGCTGGCCATCTACGCCAAGGAGAAACCGGAAGGCGTGATCGTACAGTTCGGCGGGCAGACTCCGCTCAACATCGCGCAGGAGCTTAAAGACGCCGGGGTAAACATCCTCGGCACTCAGCCGGAGGGCATCCGTCTGGCCGAAGACCGCGAATATTTCCGCGAACGCATGATCGCGCTCAAGGTCAATCAGCCGATCAGCGGCACGGCGCGTTCGCTTGACGAGGCGGTTGCGCTCGGCCGCAAGATCGGTTATCCGGTCATGGTGCGCCCCTCGTTTGTGCTTGGCGGCCGCGGCATGGCGGTGATTTACGATGAAAACACGCTTACCCGCTATGCGATCGAGGCGATACAGGTCAGCCCGGAGTATCCGATGCTCATAGACCGTTTCCTCGACAATGCGATTGAGTGCGAAGTTGACGCGATCTCCGACGGGGAGAAGACCTTTGTGGCGGCGGTCATGGAACACATCGAGCTGGCGGGCATTCACTCCGGCGACTCGGCCTGTTCGATTCCGCCGGTAACGCTGCCCCCCGAGATCATCAAGGAGATCGAGGAAAAATCGGCCTCCATCGCCCGGGATTTCAAGGTGGTCGGCATTCTCAACGTGCAGTATGCGGTTTGCGAGGGCAAACTCTACATCATTGAAGCCAATCCGCGCGCTTCTCGTACCGTGCCGCTGGTGGCCAAGGTCACCGGCGTGCCGCTGGCGCGCATCGCGACCAGGCTGATGCTGGGCGAAAAACTTTCGGCCTGCGCCGGCATGCTCAAGCCGCACCCGCGCACCTATTACGGGGTCAAGGAAGCGGTGTTTCCGTTCAACATGTTCCCGGAAGTCGACCCGATCCTCGGACCGGAAATGCGGGCCACCGGCGAAGTCATGGGTCTGGCGACCAACTTCGGCATGGCCTACTACAAGGCGCAAATAGCGGCGGGCGGCCAGTTGCCGCTCTCCGGCAAGGTGCTGGTGACGGTGTCGGAGCGCGAGCGCAAGTATCTGGAACCGGTGGTTAAACTTTTGGTCGATCTGGGCTTTGAGCTGGTCGCCACCGACGGTACGGCCGAATTTCTTTCTTCGCACAACATCGCCCACAAGACGGTCAAGAAGCTCAACGAGGGTCGTCCCAACGTGGCCGACCTGATCCGCAACCGCGAAGTCGCGCTCATCATCAACACTCCGGCCGGTCGGCTGAGCAAGATAGACGAC
>JAQVVK010000145.1 GCA_028698975.1 Victivallaceae bacterium | reverse complement strand
GGTATCGGTATAGGTGGCATCAAGTGTACCGGCGTAAGTGGTCTTCCCGTCGTCGGTGGCAATGGCGGTAAGTTCGGCGTCTTTGCCGGTCAACTTACTGTAATTGTCGGCCGCCGCGCCCACCGTCACCGTCAAAGCATCGGTGTTGGAGAGCACATACGCGGTTTGACCGCTGAAATACTTGTTGTCACTCAGCGCGTTTCCGTTGATGGTGATCGTGCCGGTGGCGTTGATCGCGGTGTCGCTGAAAGTCGCCGTGCTGTCGGTCACGAGATCAAACGACTCCATCGTGCCGAGCAGAAGACCGTTGATGAACCCGCCGTTGTAAAGCGTGGTCACTCCGGCCAGATTGCCGCCTGCGGCATCTCCGACGCGCCCGACCTGAATAGTACCGCCGGATACTATTGTGTTGTAGGCGGTGGCACCACGATTGATGACCAATGACGCAGTATTCTGCATCAATTTCGCATCATAAACACTTCCATTATTATAGGCGGTGATTCCGCCGTTGTAAATGGTTGTGCCGGAAGCGGCACCGGCCGACGCATTGATATACTGAGCACCGTTGACGATCTTGGTGTTGTATGTCGTGCCCTGAATCCACTGCGCCGCGCCCAACCCGTTGATGGTCATATTATAGGATTTACCGCCGGCGTTTACGGTTTCCTGACGGTACACGCCGAGGGTGTTGTCGATACTCGTGCCGCCGTAATTGATGAATATCGTCGCATTCTGACCGGTAGCAGGCCTGAACGAAGCGTTCACTCCGCTGATGGTGCCGCCGTTGCCGGCGATCAGCGTGACATTGGTGGCGTTAAAGGTGCTGGCACCTGTAAGAACGAGTCCGGACATTACAGTAAACGTGTTTTCGCTTATTGCACCGTCAAGCGTCATCTTGTTGTCGATCACGGAAACACCGTCAAGAACGACTCCGTTGATATCGGTGATTTTGCCGGCTGCAATGTTATTGGCCGTACCGCCGAAAATCGCGTTGCCGGATATTACTATCGACCCGGCTCCGGTCAATGTGGTGTCGACTACCGTGCCGCCGCTGAATATGGTCATCTGGTCGTTGTCGTTGACCACGGTGCCGCTTACCGTATTGCCTTTGGCGTTTATACCGGAATCGGCGTTACCGCAATACACGTTGGCATCACGCCCAAGATAAGTCACCGTCGCCCCGGTCGCCGAATCCACCGTGCCGGTGGTTTGCCAAGGCGTATATTGAATGGTGGCCTTGCCGCCGTCTTCGACCTTTATATAGCCTCCATTGGCCAAGTCGTTGTCGAGAGCCTGCGCACCGCTGTTTACGACCTGTGAACCATTGGCCAAAATGGTGGTGTTGCTGGCCACGCCGCCATTGAGTATGTCTTGCCGTCCGCCGGCGGTACCGCCGGCGACCCCGACCAGCGTGTTGTAGGCAATGCCGTTTTCGCCCAGCGTCTGAACCCCGTATTCACCGAGCGAAGTATCGAAGACCTGGCCGCCGCCTGAAACCATCTGCAAGCCAGACCCGACGATACTGGTCATGTATGCGTATGCCGATGTGCCGGTAACGATCTGCTGGCCGCCCATCTGCATATTATCGGCTCTGCCGATTACAGTCCGGTAAGCGGTGCCCTTGTAGCCGACCGACTGAAATGACTTGAGCGTACCGTAGTTGCCGAGGATTTTAGTGTCATAGGCTTGACCGCCGTTGCTGACCGTCTGGACGCCGTGGTCGTTGCAGATCGTGCCGGAGGCGATACCGCCATTGATAAACTCATTGCCGCAGACGCCGTTGTTTGTGGCATTATAGTTTACACCGGCAAGAACCGTGTTATAACTTTTGGCTCCGGTATTGAGTGTAAAGATAACCCCACCCATTTGGGCGTTAAGATTATAGATGACACCGCCCGAATTGACATCCACCCGGGTCCATCCTACGTTCGGAGTGCCGGTTATCGTGCCGCCGGAAATAACCGCGTCCTTGCCGGCGACCAAAATCTGGGTTTTGACATTGCCGGATACGTTATTGGCGGTACCGGAGTTGATGACCAGATCGTATGGCGTAGTGGCGGTTTGGGCCTTTATTTCCATCCCGTCAATGACGCCGCCGTTCATCGTGATCAAGCCGCCGTCATTGACGATGGCGTTGACCAGTTTGCCGCCGTTTACAGTCAAAGTGCCGTCTGCATTTACCGTGCCGTCGGTCAGAGTGCCGCCGGAAATTACGGTAACCGGCTGGTAATCATCCGGTAAAGTTATACCGGTTTCCGATCCGCCGATGATGAGTTCTGCCATAATAGAGTTGCCTTTCGATTCGTAACTCGCCGGCTGTTCCGGAGAGTTACATTATATAATTGTATCGGTGCATCGCACCGTTATCCGAATTTCTTGATTTCATGCAACCGGCAACCTGCGGTCGTACCGCTTGATTACCATTATATATTATACCCCATAAAAAAAATAAAACATTTCTGCCGGTGTCAAAAACAACACCCAAAGTGCCAATGACGCCGCAATCACTCCATTTCGAACAATACCGTGTCCGGGGATTCAAAAATCCACTCGATCCGATCTGAATCCACGGCCGCCGTTTTCCCGGAAAAAAGTTCGGTGACGTGTTTTTGCTGGTTCGGCAGTAAAAGCGTAAGTCGACCTCCGGTAGCGGTATGCGCGGCAAGAAATCGTTGATCGGCGTAAATCGGTATCTCGGCGTCGCAGTAGATATGCACCCCGGCTTTCTTGGCCAGTTCTTTCAGCATGGCGGGGGTGAGTTCGGCCGGGTTGCGCAGATAGGCCGCCTGCCAGTTGCCCATGTCGTTAAGCGTGAGCCCGGAGGCGTGCTCCGTCGCTCCGCCGGTCCAACGGCCGATGCGGGCCGGGGCGAGCGATTGGCCGTCGCTCAGTCCGGGAGCGTAAAGCCATAATACCGTGCGATTGGCGTTGAGCGCGTAACGCTCAATCAATGCCGCCTTGGCCGGAGTGATCTCCCATTGGCAGACGAATATAAATAGTTTGATCCGTTCGGGATTGGGAATATGGGGCAGGTCGTTGAGGCAGTAGCTCTCAAACGGCGCGCCCAGACGGTTGAGCTGCTTGCGGACGTCGGGCTGAAATGCTTTCTGCCGCTGCGAACGCTGATCGAAATAAACCAGTGCCTCCGGGTCGATTATCAAGGCAACTTCCTCGACCGGCTCGGAGGGCAGCTCTATATAGCGGTCGTATAACTCTTTGAAATGACGGAAGTTCTCAAACAATATCGGTTCCTCGTAAAAGCCGCCCCACATGTCAAACCACCAGAGCGACGAACGCTTGAGCAACGCCAGCGCAAATTCGCGTTTTATGCCGGCCACGTCCGACTTGGTGTCGGGCCAAAACGGTACTTTCAGCGAAACAAACGGCGTCAGATCGCGGTTGTGGGTATGGGTGCGCTGATCGCACTCGTGCATGTGAATCTTGCCGGCAATCTTTTCGGTGCCGGAGCAGCCGAGCCAGCCTCCGCCTCCGCCCATGGCGCGGTCGCCGTAGCTTCCCGGTGAGATCATAAAATCGATGTCCGGCGAATTCACCACCCGCTCATAGGCCAGGTGCGCGCTCTCGGCCGCGCCCAGCCGGGTGGTGATGTAGCCGTAAAACACCCCGATTTCCGCCGTCTCGCGTATGTGTCGGCGTGCTTCGGCGGCAAATCCCAGAATGGCGTCGCCGACAAGCTCGCTGCAGAACCGGCGATATTCCAGCACGTTGCCAGATTTCGCCGGGTCAAACAGGAGCCCGTCATAATCGGGCGTATTCATTTTTACAGCCGAGGGCGGCTCCGCCGCCGGGAGGCCGTGTTGCCGCCGCCACTCGGCATAGGCGCGACCTTTATCCAGCCCGCAGATTTCTCCATTGTGATCAAACCACTCGTCGGTATGGCCGCAGGCAAGTACATAGGCTTTTATCACGCCGGAGTGTTTTTTCTCGCAGTAGTCGAGAAAATCAATCATATAGCGCATGGTTTCGCGCCGCCAGTCCGGATTGGCCAGACACTCGGTGAGGTGGGTGAAGCTGTCGGAGGATTTGTGCTGGCAGCTCAACTGACGCGCCAGCCAGGCCGGTGAATTGAGATCGACAATACATATCAGGGTTTTGTTCAACCCGGTTCGGCAAATATCGGCGATCTGCCGGTCAAGCGACTCGAAATCGTATTCGCCGTACCACCGCCATACCGCCGGATATTGCGAATACGGTTCGCCCAGCGAATTAGTGGTGTTGCCCGGTAAAAAACAGGCGGTGTCGACCCCGGCCGCCGCAAAGCGTTTCATGGCATCGAATTCCGGCAGAAACGAGCGATAGCAGAAATAATGGTTCTTCATCGTGTCTCCGTTTTTAGTTGGTGGGACATGGCGGAGCATCCAAAACCCGGCTTGTCCGAGCGAAACGGGCACGCCGGGAAACCCGCTTTATTGCATAGATTTACGTCGCCGCGAAATGATACAAAAGCATAACGCACCGCTTGCGGCTCCGGGACCTCCGCCGAACGCACCGTAACACATTTTCCATCAAGAGAAATTGCCGCTTCCGCCCAGTGAAACACCCTGTCGGCTCCGGCCAGCGCAAACGCTCCGGGCGACTTGCCGTCGCTGGTGGCAAGGCCGCTTCCGGCGTTGTCAAACTCGACGCGCACGGTGTTTCCCTCGGTCGTGAACCTGCGGAACACCGGCCCCGGCGCGCCGTTGTTTTGGCCGTAAACCATTCGCTCGGCTTCCTTGGCCAGCCGGAAACCGACGGGCTGTTTCCGGCGCGGGTGGATGTCGGAGACTTCCCCTTGATCGATGGCCACCGCCAGACCGACATTGGGCATTTTTGAAGCGATTTCGGATTGTATTTCGCGGATAACCGCAAAAGGCGGTTCGTTTTCGGGCGGTATATTGCGCCAAAAATCTTTATCAAGCGGAGCGTCGGGCGAATTTTTGCCCAGCCCGGCCAGTTGCACGATAATGAAAGGGAGCCGGTCATCGCGCCAGCAATTTCGCCATGCGTTTATCAAAGCAACGTGCCGCTCAAAATAGCCGGGCTTACCGGCGTTGGAACAACCCTGATACCAGATTACTCCGCACATGTTGACCCTTGTCCACGGCGCAATCATGCCGTTGAACAGCGAGGCCGGAAAATCCATCGAGTCGCCGCCCAGCTCCTCCGGGAGCGGCGGGCGCGGCCCCTGCGCGCCCGCGGTAAAGCGAAACTC
>JAQVVK010000144.1 GCA_028698975.1 Victivallaceae bacterium | reverse complement strand
CTGTATGCCGTTGGTGCTGGTGAAATCCGCCGGCGCAAGCTCAATCCGGTACGATTTGCCGCTGACAAACCGGTTTTCATCGACTTCGACCCGGCCCATTGGCTTGATGCGCGATTGCAGGTCGCGGCGGCTGCCCCGCACCGTCAACGTCACCGTGACCGGCTTGGGGTTGGCGTTGACCAGACCGGCCGGCAAAGCGATCTCCACCGGCACTCCGCTCATGGTCTGCACCTCGGAGATTTGCTGGCGCACCGCAAAATAGACCAGTATTGCGAAAAACAGCGCGATCGCCTTGCGCCAGAAATCACGACACACAAACGAGGCAAGCCAACGCCACGGATTGAAGCGTCTTATGATCGGTTTTGCCGTTGCCGGCGACTGATTTACCGGGGTGGGACGGTTCATTTGTTCTCCTCCTCCGGCCGCGCGTCGGCCGCCGACTGTTCTTCAAGCATCTGGACGGTTTCTTCCAGATCGTTTTCATCTTGCTCCTGAATGATGAGCTTCTCCAAATAATCTTCCAGTTCGCGCATGGACAGATCGCGGTGCAGCATGCCGCGGCAGGCCACGCTGATCGATCCGGTCTCCTCGGAAACCACCAGCGTCACCGCATCGGTCTCCTCCGATATGCCGAGCGCGGCCCGATGACGGGTGCCGAGACGGCGTGAAACATTTTCCGCCCGGGTCAGCGGAAGTATCGCCCGCGCCGCCACAATGCGCCCTTCGCGCAGGATCACCGCGCCGTCATGCAGCGGCGAATTCGGGAAAAAAATCAATTCCAGCACCATGGCGTTGACCTTGATGTCGAGTTTCACCGCATCGTCCACCAGATTCTGAAGCCCGATGCGCCGTTCGACCACGATCAATGCGCCGCATTTGCGTTTGCCCATGTTGCCGGCAGCGGCCACCAGCTCGGAAATGACCTCCCGGCGGCGGCGACCCTGGAAAAAGGAAAAACTTCCAAGCTGGGCAAATGCCCGACGCAATTCCGGCTGGAAGATTATCACCATCGCCACCCCGAACGTGGCCAGCAGCTTATCCATCAGCCAGCTTATGACGTCAAGGTGAAAGTGACTCGACAGCAGCCCCATGCCGATCAGCAGGATAATCACCCCGGCCAACACCGACGAACCCCGCGCGCCGCGCAGGTAATAGAGCAGCTTGTAGATTATCAGCGTCAGGATGAACACCTCGAAGATCATCTTCAGGGTGTCGCTCCAGATCATGTTTTCCAGCATATGCAGTATTGAGTCCATCATTTGTCCCCGATACTCTTGTTGATAGACCGCCATATTCTCAGCGCGTCAACGACTTGACGCACATCGTGCACCCTTACAAACGCGGCTCCGCGCTCCGCCGCCGCCAATACCGCGGCCACCGTGCCGCCCAGCCGCGCCAGTGGATCGCTTTCGCCGGTCAGCGCACCGATAAACGACTTGCGCGAAACCCCCGCCAGCGCAGGGCCGCATGCCGCAAAAACCGCGAAGTCGCGCAAAAGCTCCAAATCCTGCTCCGGCTGCTTGGCAAACCCGAAATTGGGGTCGAGCACAATATTTTCCGGCTTCACTCCGGCGGTCAACGCGCATTCCCGCGCCGCCAGCAGCTCGGCCTTTACCTCCTGCGTCACCCCGGCCGGATAGCGGCAGGACTCCGGCGACCGCATATCCTGCGGCGTGGCTCGGCTGTGGCCGATAACCAGCCCCGCTCCGGCCTGCGCCGCAACCTTTGCCAGCTTCGGGTCGAAACGCAACATCGAAACATCGTTGACGATCTCAACCCCGGCCGCCAAGGCCGCCAAGGCCACCTCGCTCTTGCGGGTGTCGATGCTTAACACCACCTCCGGGCGATGGCGTTTCAGCTCGACGACCAGCGGCATCACCCGGCGAAGTTCCTCCTCCGGAGCGATCTCGGTCGAACCCGGGCGGGTCGATTCCCCCCCGATGTCCAAAAGCTCCGCTCCGTCGTCAAGCAATGCCAGCGCCCTGTCCAGCGCGGTTGCCGCCTGTGAGGAGGCTCCCTCGCTGAACGAGTCGCCGGTGGCGTTGACCACCCCCATTACCAGCGGCCAAGGCCGACCGGCAAGGAATTTACCGAGTTCGAACATCAGTTTTGCGAACCGTCATCGTTGGATTCAGGCGCACTGCTTCCGGTTTCCGCCGAGGAATCTCCGGCTTCACCGCCGACTTCGATCGAATCGCCATCCATCGGCATGCTCTCGCCGCCGGCCGGCGTTACTTGGGTATCGACCGCGGCTTCCGCCGCGTTATTCTCGCCGGGATCGACTTCGATCAACTTGGCCACACCGGTAATGCGGTCGCCGGCGTTGAGGTTCATTATGCGCACGCCCTTGGAGGCGCGGCCGACCCGCCGGATCTCCCCGACCGGGATGCGGACCAACTGGCCGCGCTCGGTGGTGAGCAGAAGTTCGTCTGACTCCACTACCTGCACTACGGCCAGCACGCTCTCGCCCTCGCGCAACTTGATGTTGACCACGCCTTTGGCTCCGCGCCGGGTCTTGCGGTAGGCGGAGACAAACGAGCGTTTGCCCATGCCGCCGTCGGTAACGACCAGCACTTCGGGGCCGATGCCCTCGACCGGCATTTCGGTGTCGGTCTCGACTTCGACCGGAGTTTCGGATTCATCGTCGTCGGAAGCCTCTTCGCAGAGGTTTTCGTGGATGATCTCCAAACTCACCACGCAGTCGCCGTCGATCTTGAAGCGCATGCCGGTCACGCCGCGGGCGGTTCGACCCATCGGCCGTATCTCGTCGTCAACCTGATCGAAGCGGCAGGCCATGCCCATGCGGGTGGAAAGCAATATTTCGTTGCCGTTTTCACTGATGCCGGCTCCGATAAGATCGTCGTCGTCTTCAATGACCAGAGCGCGCAGCCCGGTACGGCGCAGATTGCGGAAGAGAGCCAGCTCGCTTTTCTTGATATAACCGCGACGCGACGCCATGACAATGTACTTGTTGGGGTCGTCGAACTCCTCCGGCGACACCGTGAGCATGGCGCAGAGTTTTTCGCCCGGTTCCACCTTGATGAGATTGACGATCGCCTTGCCCTTGCCGGTACGCGCCCCCTCGGGTATCTCGTAGACGTTGAGCCAGTACATGAAACCGCGATCGGTGAAGAAGAAGATCAGATCGTGGCTGTTGGCGTTGAAGAGGTGCTCCACATGGTCTTCCTCTTTGGTCTCCATGCCGATGATGCCCTTGCCGCCGCGATGCTGGGTGCGGTAGGTGTCGGCCGGAACCCGCTTGATGTAACCGGTGTTGGAAACCGTGATCACACAGCTGTGACGCGGGATCAGGTCGGCGATGTTTAGATCGCTGTCGTCGCTGGTGATCTCGGTGCGGCGCGGATCGGCGTAACGGGTTTTTATGTCGAGCAATTCCTGTTTGATGACGCCGAGCCGCTGTTCGCGGCTGGCGATCAGACCCTTGAGATAATCGATGGTCTTGCGCAGCTCGGCGTATTCGGCGGTAAGTTCGTCGATGACCAAGCCGGTCAACTGGTACAACCGCATATCAAGAATGGCGTTGACCTGCACTTGCGTGAATTCAAAACGCGCCATCAACGCGTTGGCCGCGTCGAGACGGGTGCGGGCTTCGCGAATGATCCTGACCACTTCGTCGATGTGGTCGAGAGCCTTTATCAGACCCTCGACGATATGAGCGCGCGCCTCCGCCTTTTTGAGGTCAAAGATCGACCGGCGCAGCACGACTTCCAAACGGTGGTCGATGTAGGCCTGCAACACCTGAGCCAAGTTCATGGTGCGTGGTCGGTTGTGGTCGACCACCAGCATGGTACAGCCGATCACGGTCTCCATCATGGTGTGGGAAAACAGCTGGTTGAGCACCACCGAACCCATTGAGCCGCGCTTGATGTCGATCACAATGCGCATACCGGCGCGCTTGCTCGATTCGTCGCGCAGACCGGAAATACCGGTGATCCGCTTGTCGTTGACCAGCTCGGCGATCTTGCGCACCAGAACTTCCTTGCAGACGCCGTAGGGTATCTCGGAGACGATGATCTGCTCGCGGCCGTCCTTTTCCATCACATCGGCGCGGGCGCGTATCTTGACGCTGCCGTGACCGGTCTGGTAAAACTGGCGCAACGTGTAGCGCCCGCGTATGATGCCTCCGGTCGGGAAGTCGGGGCCGGGCAGATACTGCATAAGATCATCGACCGAAGCCTTGGGGTTGTCGAGCAGACACACGGTGGCGTCGATCACTTCGCCGAGGTTGTGGGTCGGTATGTTGGTGGCCATGCCGACGCCGATACCGGTGGAGCCGTTGACCAGAAGCTGCGGGAATTTGCAGGGCAGCACCTCCGGCTCGACCTCGGATTCATCGAAGTTGGGCAGCATGTTGACGGTGTCTTTGTCGATATCGGCCAGCATTTCCTCGGCCAGGCGCTCCATGCGGCACTCGGTGTAGCGGCTGGCGGCGGCGGGGTCGCCGTCGATGTTGCCGAAGTTGCCCTGCCCCTCGACCAAAGGTGAACGCATCGAGAAATCCTGGGCAAGACGCACCAATGCGTCATAGATGGCCGAGTCGCCGTGCGGATGGTACTTGCCCATGACTTCGCCGACCACACGGGCGCACTTGACGGTGGCGTGTGATTTGCCAATGCCCAGTTGTTTCATGCCGTAGAGAATGCGGCGGTTGACCGGTTTCATGCCGTCGCGCACGTCGGGAATGGCGCGGCCGACGTTGACGCTCAATGAATACTGCAAATACGCAGTATGCATGATGTCTTCGATGTTGACTAAAATGTCTCGGTGTTCCAATTCGCTCATGACGTTTCCGTTTCGTTGTTATATGTTGAAAAAATATGTTTTGACAACCGTTGAAAAAGAACCTCGTCCTGCTCCATATTCCCCGGAGGAGCCTCGCCTGGCACCGCCTGAAACCAGCAGGACACACTTTAATTATAATAATATACAGCCGCCCCCGGAAAAAGCCAAGAAATCCGCTGAAAAAAAGCCGGAAATATCGCTTTTTTTTCGAAAAAAAACGCCGCGTCGATCGCGGCGGCGTTTAATGTTGTCAACGGCTCGGCCGAGCCGCGAAAATCCGAGGATTCACTTGATGAAAGTGCGCGGAAATCTCTCCATCTGCTTGGCTCTCCGGCCGACCGCCTCGGGGCGGCCGAAAAGCATGGCGTAGCCGGGGCGGAACCCCGCCGGAAGACCGATCCTCGCCGCAAATTC
>JAQVVK010000143.1 GCA_028698975.1 Victivallaceae bacterium | reverse complement strand
TCGCTGGTGGGCGGCGTGGCGTTTTGTCTGCTGGTGCAGTTTCAGCTTCCGCTTATAATGATGTTCCTGATCGTCGCATCGCTGGTGACCGGGCTGCGGCTTCTCGCCATCCGGCTGCATTTTCAGCTGCCGGTGGCCTCCTGATCTTGGGCCAGGTTGGTTATTTGAGGATCGAAAAGTCGGCGAAGCAGACATATATAACGACGACCGCGATCAACATGGCCACCCCGGCTGCCGGAGCGAATTTCCACGGTTTCATGTTTACCGCGTGCACGTCTTGCTGTACAAATTCCTCGCGGCGCGGTTTCACCGCACCCATTACCAGCATAAAGAGTATGAGGTAGAGAAACACCAGACCGAGGAAATGATAACTCTGTATCGACGCCACCACCAGATTAAACGGCGGCACAAAATAACCGGTCGCAATCACCGCCACCCCGGCCACCAATGCCCAGCGGGCGGCGACGGCCGGCACCCGGTTGGTCAGCATGCCGACCAGCACGACGGCGAGAATCGGTATAAAATAGATGCCGTTCATGGTTTGCAGATAGTTGAAAATACTTCCGGTATTGCCCAGCAGCGGAGCGATGGTCATGGCGATAAAGGCGATCAGCCACCCGAATATCTTGCCGGAAGCCACCACTTGAGTTTCGGAGGCGCGTTTGCAGACCAGTTCTTTGTAGAGGCCGAGGCTGAAAAGCGTGCAGGTCGAGTTGAGCGCCGAGTTGAACGAGCTTAAGATGGCTCCGACCATCACCGCGGCAAAGAATCCGGTCAGCGGCCCCGGAAGCACATGCTTTACCAATGTGCCGTAGGCCAGATCGGAATTGGGCAATCCGCTGGATTTCAACCCGATGTCGATGATGCCGTGTTTCACCATGTAAAAGGCGATGAGACCGGGCAGCACCAGGTAGAGCGGCCCGAAAAGTTTCAGAAACCCGGTCAGCAGCACGCCTTTTTGCCCCTCGGCCAGCGAGCTTGCGCCAAACGTGCGCTGAATGATCTGCTGATTGGTGCACCAGTAGAAAACGTTGATGAGCAAGACGCCGGAGAAGATCGTGCCAAACGGCACTTCCTGCGAATTGCCGCCGATCGAGTTGAATTTGCCCGGCAGGTCGGCGGTTATTTCCTCGATGCCGGCCACCATGCCGTTGCCGCCGGAAATCGCGTTCAATCCGAAATAAACGATCAGAAAACCGCCGGTCAGAAGTCCGATGCCGTTCAGCGTGTCGGAAACCGCCACCGTGCGAAGTCCGCCAAACAGCGCGTAAACCGACCCGACAATGCCGATACCCCAAACCATGGTCCACAACGCGGCGGTGTCGCTGGAGAAGCCAAACAGCGATTTTATGTCGAGAATGGAGCTTAACCCGGCCGCTCCGGTGTAGAGAATGATCGGCAGCAATATCACCGCGTAGGCGACCAGAAACAGTAGATTGCAGATGATACCGGTCTGGCGGTCAAATCGTATTTCGAGGTATTCCGGCACGGTGGCCACGCCGCTGCGCAGAAACCGGGGCAGAAAGAAGAGAGCCATCAGCACCAGCGCGACGACCGCGACGACCTCCCAGACCATCACGCTCAAACCGAAAAGAAAGGCCGAACCATTCAACCCGACCAGTTGCTCGGTGGAGAGATTGGTCAGCAGCAGCGATCCGGCGATGAAAGGGAAGGTGAGGCTGCGGCCGGCCAGAAAAAACCGTCCTTGCTTTTGACGTCTTCGCTGCGTACGATCAGCCAGGTGACCAGACCGACCAGAGCCGTGAAAAATAGGAAAGAGCCGATGGTTAGGAGCATGATGCGACCTCCTTGTTGTGAACGTTTTTGTTCTTAATATTTAAAGATAACGCATTGGTGAAAAAAAGCAAGTACGCGGTGTTTATTTTCGAAGTGGAAGTGGACAACCAACTTGTTCGGTGTTATTTTATGGAGTTGCACATTTTATGGCCGGCATGGCCGGATTTTTATTTAGTCGGGGAGACTATGGGAGAAGTGTCCGAGCTTAAAACCAATGTCATGCGTCTGCTGGATCAGGCCAAACGGCATTACCTTGCCCACTGTTATGTCGAGAGCGGCGCGGTGAGCGGCCTTGAAGTCGCCGCCGCGCTCGGCGAAGCCCCGGAGCGGGTGTTCAAGACGCTGGTGACAATCGGTCGCAGCGGCGAACACTATGTGTTTGCCGTGCCGGTGGATTGCGAACTCAATTTGAAGCGTGCCGCCCGCGCGGTGGGCGAGAAATCCATTGAGATGCTTAAATCAAAGGATTTGCTGCCGCTGACCGGTTATATTCACGGCGGCTGTTCTCCACTGGGCATGAAGAAGCGTTTCAAGACGGTCTTTCACCATACCGCCGCCGATTATGAAACGGTCATATTCAGCGCGGGCAAGATCGGATATCAGGTGGAAATGTGTGCGAATGATCTGAGTGAACTTTTGCCGCTTGACTTTGACGATGTGGCGGATAAACAGGAGACGGTTTGATCGTGAAAGTATTGGAAAAACAGCGCAACAGCCGCATGTGCGCCATTTGCGGTATGGATAACTCTTACGGTGTGCGTGCCCCGTTTTATAATATGGCCGACGGCAGCGTCATGTCGATCTTTCGATATGGCGAGCATCATCAGAGCTACCCCGGTCGTGTTCACGGCGGATTGATTACCGCCATGCTTGACGAGATGGGGCTGCGTGCGCTTTGGGCCAATCACCGGTCGGAGCGCGATTTTGGCGTGACCATATCGCTTGAGACCAATTTCCGCAAACCGGTTCCCTACGACGCGGATTTGCTGGGGCGCGGGGTGCTGATAACCGAGAGTTCGCGTTTTTTTGCGGTTGACGCCTGCATTATGGATCGGGCGGGGCAGGTGCTGGCCAATGCTCGCGTCAAATATATCAAACTCGACATCGCCAAAATTGCCGGTGATGCGACGGTGCATGAGGAGATGCCCTATCTGATTGAGGACGGGGTGACCGAGATCGAATTTGTATCTTGAAGACCGCTAATATTTCCGTCGGCGGAACCGGCGGAAACCGGGGAGGGGGGGGGCGGCGGTGCGTTGCGCTGAAACGGCGGGCATGCCCCGTCAATGTCATCAGTTGAAAATTCATTTAACTATTGTTTTTTTATTCTCTTTATATTTTTTGCCTCTTGCAAACACGATGTTTTGAGGGCATAATTTAGGCGATAGATTTGCTTGGATTCAGTTCAGGTATACAAAAACGCCAGAGTGGATCATGCCGGCAAAACAAACCGAAAATTCGTCCAATACCAAACGGAGGCAAAAGTGATTCTTTCGATTAAACGGGTATCCCCCGCCAAACTGATCTTAGTGTTGGGATTGTCGTTGGTTTCGACAATTTTGAGTGCCGAGATCAAGATCGACAAAGCCGGTTATCTGCTGCGCATAAGCGATGACGGAGCGCGCATCATTGAACTTACGGCCAAGAAAACCGATAAAACCTTTGTGCGCGACGCCGCCGTGTGGAATATGAAGTTAAACAGCGATGCGACATTGGATTCAAAACGCTTCCTGGCTTCCGGTGGAAGTTTCTCCCACGAAAAGAATGAAAACTCCCTTACCTTGAAATATTCCTCGAAAGAACGCTCTTTCGATGTGGTCTTTGACGTCAGCGACAACCAACAGCTCGAATACCGGGTCAAGAATCTTAAAAACAACTCCGGTGCGATCTGTTTTCTCTCGGTGCCGGCCAATTTTGCTTTTCCTTTGGCGGATATGAAGCGTTTTCTCTATCCGACGCAGGCCAACTGGTCGATGGGGATTTGCTTTTTGCCCTCGTTTTTTGAAAAGCGCAGCGAAGAAAATGTAATATACAAGACCGCCGCCGCTCCTTTTAACGGCATGGAAAAACTTTTCGGCAGCAAAACCGTACCCATATCCAATAAGGAGTTCAAGCAAAAGTCGCATGTGACGACAACTCAATACGGCAAGAGTTTCTACAACGAGGCCGAAAAAAACGAACTTCAGCAGGCGCAGGGCCGTATCACCATTCGGCAATCACGCCAAGGCGGGCTTGATCTGGTGTTTCTCTGCATGTTAAACGATCCCAATCCGCTGCTTTTGGGAACCCGTTTCGGCGGCAAGGGGTTTCTTTTCCAGATGCAGGGAGCCAATCAAAACGGTTCGCAGCGCGAAGTCTACATGGGATCGATTTTTCACAGCACGGTAAGTGCGCTCCTGCGCAATCACCCCGAACTGCTCAAGGGTAAAAAGATCATTTTGCTTGATTACCCCAACACACCCAAGCTGGTTACCGGGTTCGATCCGGTCTCACTCGATCTTTTTGACTGGCATAATAATCTTAAAAAGCTGGAGAAAAAGTTCGGCATTCACTATGCCGTTGCCGGAAACATTGGCGAACTTCGCGCCGCGCTTAATTCGGACGCCGCCGGCATGATCGTGAATCCCTATGGAAACATCTTCCCATCCGCCGAACCGGAGAAATTCGCCGCCGACCTTGCCGCCATCAAATCTTATGTGAAACGCGGAGGCATCTGGTGGGAAAGCGGTTCCAGAAGTTTTGACACGCTGCTTCGCAAGACCTACTTTTCCGAATACGACCGTCAGGCGCGCTACCCGTCGGCGGCGGCGGATTACGCCTGTGCCGAATACGGCACCGGCTCGATCGCCCTGTTTGGTGTACAGCCTACGATGCGCTTCCCCTATGACCGCGAACGCGCCGCCATCCCGGCGGCCTACGATCTGCGCGGATCGGCCAAGGGCGCGGCATTTGACCATCAATGGGTGCTGTGGGTGGACGCGAGATCCAAAAAACTCTGGAATTCCTCGCCTTACCGGATTTCGTTTCGTTATGCCACACCCCGCGAGGGACTGGCCGAGTACGAGAAAACGCTTGAACTAAATTCAAAGCTGGCCGATA
Source organism: Victivallaceae bacterium (assembly GCA_028698975.1). Lineage (GTDB taxonomy): Bacteria > Verrucomicrobiota > Lentisphaeria > Victivallales > Victivallaceae > Victivallis. Next base: position 326 of record JAQVVK010000143.1, on the reverse strand, counting down.
AGGTGAAGCCGGCGGAGAAGCTCGAAAAAATGAAGAACTCCATGCTGATCTGCGCATGGCATGAGAGCGCGACGGAAAACGAGCGGTCGTTTGCAGTCATGCCGCCGGACAACATCGCGCATTTCATCGGCGCATTGGCCAGTCGTTTCGACGCCAACTACCCGGAGCATTTGCCGCCCGACCCCAAGTGGGGTACGATGGACGATTTGCGGAAAATGGTCGAATTCGGTCATAAGTGCGGCCACTTTGTCATGCCGTACACCAATACCACCTGGTGGCTGCCTCACGAAAACGGCAAGCCGTCGCCCAGCATGGCTAAGTGGATG
>JAQVVK010000142.1 GCA_028698975.1 Victivallaceae bacterium | reverse complement strand
GCTGGCGGCGGAGCTGCTCTGGGGATTGTTCCGCCGGGGGCGGATCGACTGCGCTGGTTTCATGTTTGGCAAATGGGGAGCGACCCCGCTTGCGATCGTTTCAGAAAGGAACGCGAAACATGGCAGCATGTAAAAAAAGCGAGTTCTCCACTGTCAATTTGCTGCCAAGTTTTGTTGGCGTGGCTGAGTCAATGACCGACGAGCAAAAAGGGAAGTTTTATCACGCGATCTGCAAGTATTCGCTTTACAACGAAGAGCCTGATCTCGGTGACTATTTGAGTTCGCTTTTTGAGCTTGTTCGACCTGTCGTTGACAAATCCAATGCAAGGAAACGCGCGATTAATTCACGCTGGAAGAGTGATACAAAGGCGATACAAACACCGATACAAACACCGATACAAACACTGATACAAAAAGAGCACTCGCGCGGGCGTATGGATGTGGATGTGGATGTGGATGTATTAAAAGAAAATAAAAAAGAAAAAAGCTGGGATTGGGAAAAGACTGGGGACGATCTCATTCTGGCCAAGTTTGGCGAAAAAGTTCTGGAGCTGTGGCGTCGCTGGCTGGCCGTCCGCGAGATCAACGATGGCCGCCAGATGAACCCGATCTCACGCGATTCCCAGTGCAGAGAACTTTTGAAGATCGAAGCCGCCGACGCGGCTCCGTCGCTCGAAGCCGCGATACGGGGCCAGTGGAAGAACATTCACCGCCTCGACGCAAGAAGTCAAACCGCCGCCGCCGCCCCCGCCAGAAAGAAGTTTCTGGCCTCCGATCCATCAACCTGGGAGAAATAAACGATGGAATGGAAAGATTTCTCAGAATGGTTCAACGCCAATTTTCGCCGGGGGCTTGGCGAAAACGACGGTTTGCCGGTTTGGGCTGAGTTCATCGCCAAAGTCCGCGAACCCGACGCCCTGTTCGCCGCCATTTTGCCGGAAACGCGCCGCTATGCGAATTTAGTCGCGTCCGGCAAGTCAGCATACCCGCCGACCTTGCAGCGCGTACGCGACCTTTATTTCGCGGAATTGCGCCGCCGCCGCCAGGAAGACGACATCCGCCGTTTTGGCGGGGTTCGCGGCTGCGGATTCTGCCGGGGAGTGCGTTTCGTGGTGTGTCTGGGGCAACCCGCCACGATGGACGCCAAGATGTGGCCGCCAGACTTCCGCGACCGCTCGACATCGAACTGGATTGGCTGCGTCTACATCGACTGCCCCCGATGCAATGGCGACAAGTTCGATACCGAGCTGCGCCGCCGGATCGAAGCCAATTCGCTTCCCGAACGCGTGCCGCCCGGCCACGCCGACTACCCGGATTGGCTGCCTCCGCCCCACTGCGAGATCCCGGCTGCGACGGTGATGCTGGAATATGCGAGACGTTTTGACAAAACCATGCAAAAATACAAAGACGAAGAAAACATGAAAGGATGGACGAAATGAAACTCGAAGATTTAGTACCTGATCTGGAACTCTGCAAACTGATACCGATCGGTGAGTTTGCCGATACCGCGCTGGTGTGGCCGTCTGGCGGATTAGCAGAAAGACGTTGCCACGATTGCAAAACGACCAGGGGCTGTCGCATTAAATGCTTTCCAGCCCCGACGCTGACCGAAATCTTGGAAAAGTTGCCTGCTCAACTCGAAAATGGAGAAGTTTTGATTGTCGAAAAGGGGATACATTTATTTTCAGGTTATTATTTTATTCATTACCCCGGCATTGGCAAGAGCTGGCAGTACCGGGATCACAACCCCGCCTCCGCAGCACTCCGGTTGTGGCTCAAACTGAAAGGAATTGAAGAAAAATGAGCAACAAAATTTTATTTGACGATCCCTATTGCAAGGGATTGACGCCCAGGCAGATTATCGAGCTGGCAAAGAAATCTTTTCGTTTCAGCAAAGACAACTGCGACTTGATGAACAAAGTCGAGCAACTCGAACGCGAAGTCAGCGTCTTGCTTGAGGAGCTGGCCGAAAAAAAATCGATCTGGCACTCGACCGAGGAAATTCCGGAGCGCAACCGCCATTTTCTTTTGATCGGTGCGGTGGCGCAGGTTTTCAACTTTTCAGACGACAGCACGGTCGAGGAATGGCACCAGGTAAATGGCATACGCAGAGCGACAAAATGGGCTTACGTTGACGATTTGGAGAAACTTCAATGATTTTTGCGATTGATTTCGATGGAACGATCGTGGAGAACAAATTTCCGGCGATCGGGAAGCTCAACCCCGACGCGGAGCGTTTCATCCGCGAACTGCGAAAACGCGGCGACCAGTGGATTCTCTACACCATGCGCGAGGGGACGTGGCTCGACGTAGCGTTGGATTTTCTGGCGATTCACGATTTGCTGCCCGACGCGGTCAATGACAATTTGCCCTCGATATGCGAATTCTATCACAACAATCCTCGCAAGATATTCGCCAACGTCTACATCGACGACCACAACGCGGGGGGCTTGCGTTTCGCGGCCCCGGTCGCCCTGCAGCACAAAAACAAGTAATGCGGTATTGAAATGAAAAAAGACACAGACGATTTCGACCCGATTGCCGCGTTGTATGACCGCTATTTGCGGGAGTGCCGTCGTCGGGGATTTGACCCCGACCGGTTTGGTGAATTGGCGCGGGTGCTGATCCGCGGCGGTTATAATCAAAAAAGAGATGGCACTTTTGTTTTTTCGCTTCCGTCAAAAAATATTACGATGACGCGGCACACGACGTCATACGGCATGAGTTGCCCCAAGCGGGGACCTCGGATAGTGTGGAGAGATCCGGGCGAGTACCGCAAGTTGGTTGGTCTGCATTCGCGTATTGAGTATGAAAGGTGCTGCAAGATACGTCGTGAAATGTATCAAAACGAGGTTAAACCTCGCGGGCATAAAAAGATTAAAGGTCATTGGGTTTACCTGTATGAGGCAAGCGAGGTATATGCCGCCTACGAAGCAAAGATGCGGAGGGGATGATGTGGGTACGTCCGATCACGGCGGATGAAGCGGCGCGGGTATCGCACCGGATGCAAATTCGCGGCGACATGATTTACAGTGTTTTGTTTTTGATGCAGTTTCTTTGCGGCCCCCGGGTTGACGAAGCGTTGGCATTAAATGTAAAGGATGTTTTTGAGCGATCGGGTACGGTGCGACGTTCTATATGGTTCAAGCGGACAAAAAACGGTGAACCGCGCAGCATACCGGTGCCGTCCGAGTTGCTGCCACCGCTGGCAAAGCTGGCGGGTTATCTTAACCGTCGGGGTCAGATGGTGTATAACGGGGCGTTGTTTGTAAAGGGCGGCGGGTTGCGGATTACGCGTCACAATGCATATTACCACTATCGTCTGGCGTATATTGATTTGGGCATGTCGTCATGCGGCACGCACAGTCCCCGCAAGGGCTGGGCGACATTGGCATATGAGCATTATGCGCGTCGCCGGGCGGTTGGGGAGGCGTTGGATCCGTTAAAGGAGGTAGCGGACACGGGCGGGTGGAAAAGTATTGACGCCTGTGCGCGATACATTGGGTTTAATCATGCAAATGCGGAGGCATGTCAAAGTGAGATCAATGCGAAGTTTGAAACGGCGCGTCGCGGCACCGAAGGCGAAGCCCATGGCGGTGTTGGCGGAGGGCGGTTCCGGTGATTTGGAGGAAGCGGCGCAAGAGCAGAAACTTGAAGCGGAGCGAATACGCGAGATCCGGCAGCATACCAGTATCGACCCCGCGCATATTTATGCTGTGTCGATATTGGTTAAGTTGCTGGGGATGGATGCCCGTTTTGTCCGGGCGCGGATAAAGGACGGTACGTTGTTTGCGTACCGTCCGGGCCGGGTGTTTCGCATACCGGGCTGGTCGCTTTTGAAATATCTGGCGTCGACAGTGCCGGTACCTAAAAAGCGGTGAAGATCATTCGCCGCTATCGTTTTTGACAGGATTGTTGTCCGCAGAGTTGTCAGGGCTTTGACTTGACTTATCTTTTTCAAATTCAAGTTTTTGTGCTTTTTCTTTCAGCTCCTGCAAACGCTTTTCGGCGGCTTGGTTGTCCTTGTCGCTGCCGGCAGTCCAGTCGTATTCAATAATCATCTCCTCGGTGCCGAAGAGCGACTTGGTCTTGGTGGCCTTGAAGTTTCCTGTATTGGGCACTTTCTGGTCGGCTGGTATGCCGACCTTGCGGGATTTGTAGGTCAACCGGCCAATGATGAGTTTGCCCTGCGGGGTGGCGGTTTCGGGGTTGTTGGTTTCGACCACGCCATACATGACATATCCGTCCAGACCGAGGTTTTTGCTGCTGGCGGAATCGGTCACGCCTTTGGCCAGCGATCCGCACCCTGCAAGCAAGGTTACACAAACGGCGGCGGCAAACAATGCAAAGAGTTTTCCCATTTTGACAAATCCTTTCAGTTGTTTATTTTGTCAATTTTTGAACGCCTGCCAGAGATTGGCAAGCACCGATAAGGCGAGGGCGACGAGTGAAATAATCCTGCCGTTTTGTTTCTTTTCGGTTTCGAGTTTTTCGACCCGGGAGGACAACCCGGCGACGCCGTTTCCGTTCACAGTTTTTTCCAGCTTCTCCAATCGATTGAACTGAGTGATGTTTTGTTCCTCGATCCGGGCGAGGCGGTCGATGACTTCGCGTTCAAAAGAGGTCATTTCCAGTGGCTCCATCCAAAAAGGCGCACGCCAGTATAGCACAGGTGCGCTTTCCATTTGGGGTAGTCGTAAGCGAGAAGCATATCAAACAGCTCCTGATCGGCTTCGGCGCGGGTGCATATCTTGACCGAGTATAGCCAGTCATGGATCACTGCTGCTGTGATGCTTCGCCCGGAGACGGCGGGGTCGAGCAGCCGCCATAGCACGCGGGGGATGCTCATTCCATCGCTCTCGAATCCCGCCGGCACGGTCTGCCAGCGGTTGTTTAGATAAAAGTTGAGCGGCTCGGCCAGAGTGAACACGGTGCCCCGGGTGTCGGTCTTGACGTTTATCTTCATATTTCGCATTCCTCAAGCAGGACTTTTTCAGCGGCGGAGAGACCGGCGAAGAAGGTTTGAAAGTTGGGGTCGTCGCTGGCCAGCTCGTTGGCCACGTCCCAGAGGTAGCGCAGGTTGGCGGCGTCGATACGGGCGAGTAGAGCGGCGTAACCCGCGCTCCCCAGCGCGGCGGCGATCTTGTACTTGCTGTACCGCTTGACCGGGGTAACAAGTTCCGGTGCTGGATCGTCTTCCCACGCGTAACCGGCGGCGGTAAGCC
>JAQVVK010000013.1 GCA_028698975.1 Victivallaceae bacterium | reverse complement strand
AGGCCGAATCGAGGTAGAAGCGGCCTGCGCTTCGCTCGCGGCCTTATTGCTCGGGTGCTCTCGACCTAACGCCGCTTACGCGGCTGCTGTGCAGAGCATTGGCAAGGCGTGCAGCGCATTTGCATGGTCGAAAATATCTTGCTCAATCGTTATTGAGCAACGCATGGACAAAACGCGTCACCCGCTCCACCGAGGATACCTCCAGCCGCTCGTCCGGACTGTGCGGGTTGAACAACGTCGGCCCCAACGACAGCATGTCTATGTCGGATTTTCCACGAAAAATTCCGCATTCCAAGCCGGCATGAATCACCTTGACCTCGGGGGTTCGCCCAAACATCCGGCAATACAACGCACTCGCCTGAGCAAGCAGAGACGATTTCTCGTCCGGTTCCCAGCAGGGATAGCCACCACGGGCGGTGACGGTGCCGCGATTTCCGATGACCGCCGCCGAAACCTGTTCGGTCAACGCATCAAGCTCGGCCTGCGATTGACTGCGCAGCAACAGTTCGACCGCAATACGGTCGGGCTTGGTTCTTACCACGGCAAGATTGTCGCTGGTTTTGACTACGTTGAACTTGTCGTCATATCCGGCCGGCCCGTCCGGGCACGCGTTGATAAAACCAAATACCCCGCACTGCACCGGGCGCACCGCAGATGACGCCGGAGCCAGCGTGAGTGCAAATTCCGACGGCGCGTCAAATTCGGCGGCCAAACGACTGCGCAGCCTGTCCAACTGCACCGTTAGATCCTTTAAGCGGTTGGCCGGGCACTCGGCCGTAAGCTCCGCCTTGCGCGGAATTGCATTGTCAAGTGTGCCGCCGTCAAACATCGCCGGCCTCAGAAACGGAAATTCCTCCAGCACGCGACCCAGAAGTTTGATCGCATTGCCGCGCCGATCCGCAATGTTCGAGCCGGAGTGACCGCCGCGCAGTCCGCTTAACGTGATCTTTATCCCGACCGATCCGGAACTTTGCAGCAACGGTTCGGCTGGAAATTCGGCTTCAAGATGCACCCCGCCGGCACAACCGATGTAAAAAATTCCCTCCTCCTCGGAGTCAAGATTGAGCAGCATGTCGTAATCCAAGTCGGACGGCGCAAGATACCGCGCCCCGTCGAGACCGGTTTCCTCGGAAACCGTGAGAATGGCGGCCAATTCCCCGCATTTAAGCTGATCGTCAAACAGCATCGCCAATGCGATCGCCACCCCGATGCCGTCGTCGGCTCCAAGCGTGGTGCCGCAGGCGTGGACAAAACCGTCGTTTATGACCGGCTTTACCGGGTCGCGCAGAAAATCAAAGTCCGTATCTTCCGTTTTCTGCGGCACCATGTCGATGTGCCCCTGCATCACGACGCGGGGCGCGTTTTCATAGCCCCGCGCCGCGGCGCGGCGGATAAAGAGATTGCCGCGACGGTCGCATCTTACGGCAAGCCCGTGCGATTGCGCAAGATCCGCCAACACCTCGGCCAACTCGCTTTCGTGACCTGATGGGTGGGGTATCGAACAGATCAGTTTGAATATTTTCCAAACCTGCGCAGTGTTGCGGTCGGCGGTTTCGATCTTCATGAATTCTCCAATTGTGGGGGGGTCAGCGTTGTCCGCGCATTTCTTCACGGGCGCGACGCAGTCGGCTCAACTCGTATTCGCTTAAACTGTTGATGCCATGACGCGATATTTTATCAAGCAATGTGTCGAGTTCGTGGCTGCCCACCGGCCGGTCGGGATCGGCGGCGGAGGTGGCGTTGGTGTTGCTTTTGCTTTTGCTGCCCGCGGGGTTGCGGTTCCAGTCGGAAACGAACCCGTCAAACGGACTGCGCGGCTTGCCGCCGCGATTCCCGAAGCGCAAAGGGTCCCACGGCGCACGGCTGCCGAATAGCAGCCGGATAAAGATATACCCCCCCAGAAATCCCCCCAGATGCGCGAGATGCGCGATCCCGTCGGCGGAGCCGCCAAGCTGCAACAGAGCCTCCAACACGGTGTAGGCGATCACCAGCGTGCGCGTCTTGAGCGGCATGAAAGGCATGAAGATCATCGCGAACCGGCGATCGGGCTCCAGCATGGCGGCGGCGGCCATTATGGCGCAAACCGCTCCGGAAGCTCCGATGATCGAACTGGGTGAATCCCAGTTGAAAGCAAGAAAACAGAGGTTGCCGATCACCGCGCCGATAATGTAAAGCCAGGCGAAACGAATTGCTCCAATATGCGGGCCGACCAGATTGCCAAACAGCCATAATCCATACATGTTGAAGAATATATGCCAGAAATCGGCGTGCAGAAATGCGGCGGTCACCACCTGCCATATCTGAAAATGACGGATCCCCTCGGCCGACAACGCCAGCCCGTCGAGATCGAAACCGACCGCCCCGGCCAGAAACAGCATCGTATTGATGCCGATGAGAAACAATGCCGCTCCACGCCAGTCATCGGCGGAGCCGCCGGAGCGACCGTCGTAATTATTTTGCGGTTGATGCATGTAACCGCGGTCGAAAAGTCCCATTGAAATACTCCTCCGGTTTAATTGACATTCATTAATATAATGCAAAATGCGCCACTTTCCAGTTGAATTGACCTGTGTTGCGTGCTAAATTCTGTTATTAGGCGGCACCGCCCAAAATAGCGTCGATGAATTCGGGTTTTGCCGCAACAAGATGGAGGCTTGCCCAAATGAAAAGATTTAAGATAGTTTCCGACGACCGCATCCCTTTTTTGCGCGGTGTTTTTGAACCCTATGCCGATGTGGTCTATCTGCCCGGCAAGGCGATCTCCAACGATGCTCTGCGCGATGCCGATGCTCTGCTTACCCGCACCCGCACCCGCTGCGACCATGCTTTGCTGGCCGGTACCCGCGTAAAGATAATCGCCACTGCCACCATCGGCTTTGATCACATCGACGTGCCGGCCATGGCCGAGCTGGGTGTGGATTGGCGCAACGCTCCCGGCTGCAACTCCGGCAGCGTGGCGCAGTATATCGGCTGCGCACTGGCCGTGCTCTATAACGGTGCACCCGCCGGGCACACGCTCGGCGTGGTCGGGGTCGGCAACGTCGGGCGCAAAGTCGCGGCGGTAGGGCGCGCGCTCGGCATGAATGTACTGCTCAACGACCCGCCGCGCGAGGCTGCCGGAGAGACCGGCTTTGTCGATATTGGCCGCATTGCGGCGGAATCCGATGTGGTGACCTGTCATGTGCCGATGGTAAAATCCGGGCCGTGGCCGACCTTTCATCTGGCCGACGCGCAATTTTTTTCGGCCATGAAGCCGGGGGCATTCTTCATAAATTCGTCACGCGGCGGCGTGGCCGACAACCGGGCGGCGGCGGCGGCTTTGCAGTCTGGCAAACTGGGGAACGCGGTGTTTGACGTGTGGGAAAACGAGCCTTTGATCGACCGCGAACTCCTTATGCTGGCCGGCTTGAGTACGCCGCACATTGCCGGATATTCGGCCGACGGCAAGGCCAACGGCACCTTTATGTCGGTGCGGGCGGTGGCCGACGCGCTGGGTATCGACGAGCTGCGCGAATTTACGGTCGAGCCTCCGCCCCCCGAAGTGCCCGAATTGATCGACCTTGACGGACTTGACGATGCCGCCGGGCTGCTGCACTCCGTACTGCACGCTTACGACATCCGGCGCGACAGTAACACGCTTAAAGGCGACCCCGACGGGTTCGAACGCCAGCGCGGTGACTATTATCTGCGGCGCGAACCGGTGGCGTTTCGGGTCGGGGGAGGTTCCGAAAAATTGCGCGGCGAACTGGCCGGGCTGGGTTTCAAACTTGTATAATCATCTGGAGGGGTGGTGTCTTTCGGCAAATCCATAATCCGCTTCCGCTTCGCCGCCGCGCCCCGTGACCGTGCAAGTTTGGGGCTGTCGCTGGCTTTTTTGGCGGTAAGTCTGGCTTTGTGGGGGCCGGGAAGTGTCTGCTTTCTTGGTTATGCCGGAGTGACTTTCGGGGCTGCTCTGGCCTTGGCGGTTTTGGGGGTGTGGCTGGCCGGGGCGTTTTATTTCGGCGGCGCGATCTGGCAGGCCGCCGGAGCGGAACACCCGGGGTTACGCTGGATATGGTCGCTGGGCGGCTGGCTGGCGTGGCCGTTTGGAGGCGTTCTGCTCGCCCCGCTGCTTTTCCGGCTGGGTCGCCGCCGCCACGCCGCGATCGCGCTTGCGTCAACTTTACTTTATATAGGTGTGATCGCGGCCCGGTTGCGGCTGCTGCCGTTTGTTTCCGACTGGGCGGTCGAACTTGGCGTGTGGTTGACCCTGCTCGGACTCTATACTGCGATTTCCGGCTTGCCGCACCAGCCGCACGAGGGGCAGGGCATACGGTTTTTGGCGGTCGCGGTGCTGATATACTCGGCGTTTATTCTGGCGGCCGGGATCGTTTTTCAGCACTCCAACGCCCGCTTTGCCGAAAGCATTCTGCACCGGCAGGGGCGGTCGGGTGATTGGCGGCAAAATCCTGCGCTGTCGGCACCCGGTCTCCCGATCGACCGGGAACCGCTGGCGACCCTGATCGCCGATTGTCCCGGCCGGATGGCCCGGCTGGAACCCGGTTTGGGGCGTGACGACTGCCGCCGGGAGGTTGAGCGCATTCACGCCGAACACCCCGAATTCGTCGCCGCTCTGGAAAAATTGCTGGCCGCGCCGCCGGAGCGCATTTGCCATACCATAGATGAAAAAACCGGCTTCTGGGGCATTCGGCTGCCCGAACTCGGAGCATTTCGCTGCGCCGCGTATTTTATCGGCATGGAGATGGCAATAGACTGCGGCGACAGCGACAAGGTGTTGCGCTACAACCGCGAACTCGTGATATTGCGCGATCTGGTCGCCAAAGATGTCGGGACGATTTCCGGGGTGGTCGCCTCCGCATTGGAGCATATCCGGCTCAACGCCCTGCTTCGTCCGCTGGCCGCCGGTACGCTGACAAAATCCGACTGCGACGGATTGCTGAAACCTTCTCCCGACTGGGGGAGGGTTTTCGCCAAACTCCTGTGCGATGAGATCTCCTCCATTCAATATGGCGCGGCCAGCTACAACCGTCTGGTGTTGTTTTTCTCGATGGATGCGCCGGACAACCTGTGGTGGTCGAAACTTACCGAGCTGAATTTTTATCCGCCGGAGTTGGTGATCTTTCAGCAGTTGGATTACCGTATGGTGCTCATGGAGATGGATAAAAACATCGCCATGCTGTCGGCTCCGTTCGGCGAAGATTCCCGGCGTGCGGTTCAGGTTGATTCAGCGTATGGGATGTTGCCGCTTTGTTTGTTTATGCCGTCTTTCAAAAGTGTTCACTGGTTGAGGGCATGTCTGGAATACGATATGCCGCAAGGGTTTGGCGTGCTTGCCGCCGCGCTTCGCCGCCGCGCGGAGACCGGCGGGATACCGGAAGATCTCGGATTCTTGCCGGCGGTGCCGCTGGATAAAATTTATCAGGAGCCTTTTATATATGAGACGGGCAACCTGAAGTATCGCGATTTTAACGCCGAGGATGCGGAATTTCATGGCGTCCGGCTGCTTCACCGCAAACTGGGCGGCAGGATTGATCCGCACGCGCCGGGGTTGCTCGCGGTGCCGTTGGATGAAGAATAAGGAACTGTTAACAGTTCCAAACGCCGCCGCTGCGCCGCGGGGAGTCCGTTTTTGCGCAAAGAAGCGATTGCATTTTCTTTTGTCGTATGATATAGTAACTTGCATTGACGTTTAACGCCGCCGGAAACTGGGGCGGAGTGTGGTTTGACCACCATAAATCGACCGAAGACAACCAACGATACCAACGTTAAGGGAGAACAGCCGATGATACCGGAAAATGAAGTGGAAGCATTGGAAAAAGAGCTTGACGCCTTTGATCCTGCGGTTCGTGAAAACGCCATTCAGGAGATTGCCGACCTCTGCCGGGTGCAGCGAGTGCGGCTGGCTCCGGAGAGTTTGCAGCATAACTTGCACTGCCATACCTTTTATTCCTATAATGGATACGGTTATTCTCCGGAGCATATCGCGTGGCTGGCCAAGAAGAACGGCTGGTTTGCCGCCGGTTCGGTTGACTTTGACGTACTCTCGGCGGTCGATGAGTTTCGTCGCGCCGCCACTTTGCTTGATGTGCGCAATGCCTCCGGCATGGAGAGCCGGGTTTTTGTGCGCGAGTGGGCCGACCGCGAAATAAATTCGCCCGGCGAACCCGGCGTGGCCTATCATCTGGGGCTGGGATTTATCTCTTCGTGTCCGCCGGAAAAAGCGCGCCCCTTTGCCGAGGCGATGCGCCGGTCGGCCAACGAGCGCACCCGCGGGATTGTCGAAAGGGTCAACGGAGTGCTTTCTCCGCTGGAACTTGATTTCTCAACCGATGTATTGCCGCTCACCCCGGAGGGCAACGCCACCGAGCGTCACGTCTGCTGCGCTTACCGGATAAAACTTGAACAACTTCAATCCGACCCGGCCGTCCGTACCGCATTCTGGGCGGAAAAACTCGGTTTGCCGCCCGAAAAGGCGGCGACCGTCGTGGCCGATCCGGTGGCGTTGGAGGGGGCGATCCGCTCCAAACTCATGAAGCGCGGCGGTGTCGGTTATGTTGAACCTACCCCGGACAGTTTCCCGCCGCTGGAAGATTTCAACGCATTTATACTCGGTTGCGGAGCGATACCGGCGGTGGCGTGGCTCAACGGACTTTCCGCCGGAGAGAGCGACCCGGCGGCATTGCTTGATCTTCATGTCGCCAAGGGCGCGGCGATGCTCAACGTGATTCCAGATCGCAACTGGAATTTCCCCGATCCCGAAAAACGCCGCCGTCACGCCGCCGAACTCGACCGCCTGCTGACCGAGTGCCGCCGCCGCGATCTGCCGGTGGTGATCGGCACCGAGATGAACGCCCCCGGTCAGAAGTTGGCCGACGACCTTGGCGTATCGGAGCTGGCCAAGCATTCTGAGCTCTTTGTTGACGGCGCGGCCATACTTGCGGCGCATTCGCTTCTGGCGACATTGGGGCGGGGTTACTTGAGCGACTGGGCGCGGCATTCATTTGCATCGACCGCCGCAAAGAATGACTTTTTCACCAAGTTCGGGCGGCTGGCTTCACCGGTTCGTTTTGTCGAAGTAAATGTGTGGCCGGACGACCCGGCGGCGATGCTGTTGCGGGTCGATCGCTGACGTGAGGTGGAAAAACAAAGAATCGAAATTGTCAAGAGAACAAATCGAAATTCTTGAGAAAAATTTTATGTTTTTTTGCTGTTATCTTGCGATTTTCAATTTGCATATTTGACGAAACTGCGATAAATTTGATAGTGTTGCGCCTCGGGCAAACGGGTGTGGTTGTTAATAACTTGTGAATAAGTTGTAAGAAGAAAGATTCCGACTATCGTAAACCGCTGTAAATGACGCTGCTTGCGGCATTATACCGGGTAAAGACGGTCGAGCCGGCATCGGAGTGGGCGTCGTTTGACGGCGTCACCCGGCGTTTGAGCTTAAAACGTCGGATTGTCCTCAATACTTGCTGCTGATCCGCTGGTTGTGACGATCTTAGCTCAAAGCTCTGTAAACCGGTTTAATCCCAGGTTTTGGAGGCGAAAACAAGATGATAACGGTTACTTGTTAATAACTTGCGGCGGCAAAAGCCGTTATGGGGCCGGCAAAAGATTGCCAAAAGCTCCGGTGGGAGCTTTTGTTTTTTTGTCGCGGAAAAGTGTGAGATGAATACAGAAAAGCATAACGCGGCGTCGCTTTGGTCGATCGCTGAAAAAAGATTGATGGCGTGGAATATCAACGTCTATCGGCAGTGGTTCCGGAAAATGGTGCCGCTTGATCTGGACGGGGTCAAACTGTCGCTCGGAGTCTCCGACGACTTTTTCGCTTCGCTGGTCATAGACACCTATGATGATTTTCTCGACCGTTCCCTGCAAAATATCGACGGGGTCGATTACAGCTGGGTGCTTGTGCCCGGCCATGACGCCGACGAGCGCGACGTGACGGCTTTGGAGCCGGAGGCGGTCGCGCCGGCTCCCGCGCCCGCGCAGATGCCCGAAGTTAAGGCTGCGCCCGACGCGTCGCGCCCGGCTCGCGGCAATCTGTTGCACCGTCACACCTTTGACAACTTTGTGGTCGGCGCGGAAAACCGCTGCGCCTTTTCGGCGGCGCGCAACGCCGCCGAGTCGCCGGGGTTGTACAATCCGCTTTATCTCTACGGCGGCAGCGGTACCGGCAAGACCCATTTGCTTAAAGCGATCGAAAACGCGGTGCATGACCGTTCGCGTGCGCTGCGCGTCAGGTATGCCACCTGCGATGAGCTTTTGACCGACTTCTACAATCTGCTTCAGCAGAAGCAGAGCTTGAGCCAGTTTCGCGCTTCGGTGCGCGATGTGGATGTGCTCCTGATCGACGACGTTCACAGTTTGGCCAAAAAGCCGCAGATGCAGGAAGAGTTCTTCAACATGTTCAACACGCTCTATCATCAGAATAAGCAGATCGTGTTGACTTCCGACCGGCAGCCCAGTGAGATCAACGACCTCGACAAACGGTTGACCACCCGCTTTGAGGCCGGCATGACCGCCGAGCTGGGGGTGCCGGATTTCGAAGCCAGATTGGCGATTCTCAAGATGTTGCGCGGCGAACTTATCAGCAAAAACCAGCTCTCCGACTCGCTGCTTGAATTTCTGGCCAACAACATTTCGTCAAGTGTGCGGCGGCTTAAGGGCGCGTTTTTACGGCTTACCGGGTTTGTGTCGATGAGCGGCAATGACCGGCTGTCGGTCGAGCAGGCCGAAGATATTTTGCATGTTCAATTGGAGGAGGAGTGCCGTTCGCGTGATATTTCTCTGGCCAACATCCAAAGCGCGGTGGCCGCCCATTTTTCGATCACGGTGCCGCAGTTGCTGGGCAAGGGGCGTTCGAGTTCGGTGGCCAAGCCGCGCATGATCGCGATGTATTTAAGTCGGGAGCTTACCCGCCACTCGTCAACCGAGATCGGCGAGGCGTTTGGCCGCAACCATGCCACGATCCTTTATGCCGAGAAAACGGTGCCGGAGCTGTGTGCGCACGATGACAGTCTGGCCCGGTCGGTGGCTCAACTCAAAAAGCAGCTTCAGCATCATTGACCCCCGGAGAAACATCAGGAGCAAAAACCTGGCTCCGGTATTGATGCGGCGGGCGGCAAACCGTAAGCCCGACTTGATAATTTCGTCCGCCGGATTATATTGACAATGTAATGTCGGAGGAGAGAATATGAAATTTCTTGATGCCAACCAGCTTTATTGGCTGATCCCGGTCGTTTTGATCGTCATTGTCTTTGCCCGGATTGCCGCGGTGCGCCGCCGCCGTATGCTTAAAGCTCTGCTGGGCGGAGCCGCCGCCGACCCGGATGCGGTGAAACTCTCGCCGGTAAAACGCGGATTGCGCACCTGTCTATTGCTTGTTACGGTAATATTGCTTATTGTGGCGGCGGCGCGGCCGTTTTGGAGTTCGCAACTCATCCCGTATCAGCCGCGCGGCCGTGATGTCATGGTGCTTTTTGACGTTTCCAAAAGTATGCTCGCCGCCGATGTCGCGCCGTCGCGGCTTGAACATGCGCGTTTCCTGTTGCGTGAACTTATCGCCCGTTCGCCCGGAGACCGTTTCGGTATCGTGGCTTTTGCCGGAAGTGCTTTTCTGGCCTGTCCGTTGACCGTCGATCAGGGCGCGCTCGACCAGTATATCGACGAACTCGACACCTCGGCGGTGCCTTTGGGCGGCACCAATCTGGAGCGGGCTTTGCAGGTGGCGTCGCGGGCTTTTGACGGAGCCTCCGGCGGCAACCGGGCGGTGGTGCTTCTGACCGACGGCGAGGAGTTGTCGGGAAACAGCAACCGGGCGGTGGAAGAACTCAAGTCGCAAGGCATCCCGTTGTTTGTCATCGGGCTGGGCAATCCCGAGATCGGTGCTCCGGTGCCGGAGGCGGATGGTTCGGTCAAGCGGCACGCTTCGGGTCAGGTTGTCACCAGCAAACTCAATGAAACTTCGTTGCGGGCATTGGCCGCCGCCACTGGAGGCATATATGTGCGCAGTACGGTGACCGATATTGGCATTGAGGCGATCGAAAGACGGATTGCCGGGTTATCCGCCGCCGAATCGGGGGAATCCGGGCGGCGCACCGTGCCGATCGATAAATTCCCGTTGCCGCTGGCCGCCGCTGCCGTTACTTTTTTGCTTTACACACTTGTTTCGGAGCGACCGGGGCGGCGCGGACGGTTGTCGATGCTCCTGTTGTTTGGGGCGGTGCTCCTGTTTAACGGGCCGATTTCTTCCGCGCAGGATCGGCCGCCGCTTCCGTCGGGTGAACCGGCGGCGCCGGTGATCGAAGCCGCGCCGGAGTTGCCGGGCCAGGCGGATGAGCTGTATAATCTGGCGCGCGAGCGGCAGATGAAGTCCGACGACACCGCCGCTCCCATATATGAAAAGGTCATTGCCGACGCCGCCGGGCGCGACGATCTGCGTTTTCGTTCTTTCTACAATCTGGGGGTGCGTTCGCACCGGCTGGCGCGGGGGGAATACGCCGCGGCCGAGCAGACGTTGGCCGCCCAGCAGCTTGATGCCGCCCAGAAAAAGCTGACTGCGGCGGCGGCCGAGGTCAAAAATTCGGAAGAACTCTACCGCCAGTCGCTCACGGTTGGCGATGACTCCGGCGCGTCTCCGGGGCGAACCTTGCAGCTTTTGGAACTTGATCGCCGCCGGATCGAGGAACTCAAAAAGAAGATCGAAGAACTCAAAAAACAACAGCAGCAGGCTCAAAAGGACACCCGGCAGGCTCAAGAGCAAAATAAACAAAGTCAACAGGATAAACAGAACCAACAGGATAAACAGAACCAACAGGATAAGCAGAATCAGCAGGGCCAGCAGGATAAGCAGAACCAGCAAAATCAGCAGGGCCAGCAGGATAAGCAGAACCAGCAAAATCAGCAGGGCCAGCAGAACCAGCAAGGGCAGCAGGGGCAGCAAAATCAGCAGAGTGCCACTCAAAAGGCGGCGGAATCCGCCAGTCAACTGGAGAAGCAGGCGGCCGAATTAAATCAAAAGCAGCTTTCCGAGCAGGCGGCGCAGGCCGCCGACGAATTGCGCAAAGCGGCGGAAGCCCAGCGCAAAAATCGCCCGGACGAAGCGCAAAAACATCTTGACAACGCGGCCAAAAAGCTGGGCGTCGAGAACTCCGAGCAAGATAAAAAGCCACAGCCGGGCAAGGATGCTCAAGCGAACCCGGAGAGTCAAGACGGGCAGTCGCCGGAAGAGCCGTTGCCGGCTAAACCGGAGCCGGGAGCCGCGTCCGATGGCAAGCCGGAGCCATCTTCCGAGCCGCCGCCCGACCGCAAAGCGGCCGAAGCATTGCTTAAAATGATGGAAGACGAAGAAAAATCGCTCCGTGACGCGCGGCGCAACGGCGATGCCCGCCGCGCCCCGGTGGAAAAGGACTGGTGATATGCGTTGTTGGCTTAAAAGTTCGATATTGGTACTGGGAATGGCTTTTCCGCTCTTCTTACCGGGGGCGGTCGTGCCCGAAACGGTTGAAGTCGGCGAGGTGGCCGATTATACGATGACCTTGCCCGGCGAACCGGACACGCCTTTGCCGTTTCCCAAACTCGAAAATGCCGAGTGGGTCACATCCCGGACTTCGCGCCAGATCGTTCACCGCAACATCAATGGCCGGGAAACCAATACCTATAACCTTATGGTCGGCATCCGGGCATTGAAGCCGGGGCGTGTCGCTGTTCCGGGGTGGTCGGTCAAAGTCAACGGCAAGGATGTCGATATCGCCGCCGCCGAATTCAACGCGGTGCCGGCGGGCGACAAGCCGGTGGCCGCCGACGACGGGGGCGGGGCAATTTCGCTAAAGGAGGCGGCGTTCGGCGAAGTGACGCTGCCGGGTGATCGCCGCACGGTTTACACCGGAGAGGAGATCCCGCTTGAAATAAGTCTTTATACCTTGCGGCAGACCGGGATCCGTCCGGCTTCTTATCCGGTGCTTTCCGGCATGGGCGATGTGGTGTTTCACGACTACGGCAAAGTCAACCGCGAGTCGCGGCAGTTCGCGCCGCCGCTTCGCCGTCTGGTCAACCGCGACGGCCGGGTTTTCGATCAACTGCTTTTTGCAACGCGGTTCCGGGCGGTGCGTCCCGGGGTGATCGAGCCGGCGGCCAAACTGGTTGTCGGGGTACCGGAACAGCGTAAAAAAAGCGAACGCCGTTCGGCCATGTCGTCATTTTTTGACGATGACGATTTCTTTTCGTTTGCCGCGCCGCGCTACCGTGAGGTCGAAATAGTCTGCAAACCAGCTTCCCGGCTCGACGTGAAACCTCTGCCGCCGGCACCGGCCGGGGCGGTGTTCACCGGGCTGGTCGGTGCGTGGAAACTTACCGCCTCGCTCGACCGCAAGAGCGTTCCGGCCGGCGAAGCGGTGACGCTTGATATTGTCGCCACAGGAGAGGGCGGAGTTGACGGCGTTGCCGCGCCGGTGATCGAAATCGCCGGGTTTCGCGTCTACCCCGGCGAAGTCAAAACCACCGTTTCCGGCGACGAAAGCGTGTGGAGTGCAAAGTATGCCGCCATCCCGCTGCGCGAGGGAGCCAAGGCCGGAAATCTGCGTTTTTCCTGGTTTGATGTTGATGCCGGCAAATATAAAACGCTCGACTTTGCGCCGGAACTTGCCGTCACAGCTCCGGTGGCCGCCGCCCCCGCCGCCGTGTTTGATGCGGCCCCGGCTCCCTCGGCGGAAAAGGAGCCGCAATCGCCGCCGTCCCCTGTGCGCGACGAACTTTTCCCGCCCAAGCCGGAAGCCGGCGGCGTGGTGAAACTTCCGCTCTGGCGCAATCAGCTGCCGTGGTTGCCGCCGGCGTTTTTGGGCGTGCTGGCCATGGCCGCTATTTTGGAGTTGCGCCGGGCGCGGATGCATCGTCTGGCGGTTTCGCCCGAATATCGCCGCCGTCTTGAACTTCGCCGCCGCCGTCCGGCGGTGTGCGCGGCAATCCGGCAATCAAGCGACGACCGGCAATTTCTGCAAGCCATTCATGCCGAAGTCGCGCCCTTTGCCGCCGAGTCGCTGGGGCTGCCGCCAGGGACCACCCCGGCCGAACTGGCCTTGCATATCGACGACCCCGAATTGCGCACTCTCTTTGCCGGTGGAGAAAACGCGAGTTTCATGCCGGGCGCCGTTGCACCCGAGGTGAAACTTAACTCCGGATTGCGGCGGAAGCTCTTGAAGTTTGTGAAATCTTTGATGTGCTTTCTCGTGTTGGGAGTGGTCTTTGTCCCCTCCCTGCCGGGGAACGGCGAACTAAACGCCGCCTATTATGCCGGAGATTACCGCAAGGCCGCCGCACAATATGAATCCATGCTTACCGACGGCTCCGGCAAGTCGCCCGCGTTGCTTTACAACCTTGGTTCCGCCTTTTATCAGTCGGGCAACCTGCCCCGCGCCAAATACTGTTTCGCCTTGGCTCATCTGCTCGATCCGCTCGATCAGGAAACGTTGGAAAATCTCAATCTGGTCAATCGCAAACTGGTTCAGCCCGAAGTCGGCACGACCTCTTCTCCGCTCGAATTGCTGCTCTGGTGCCGCGACCGGATGCGTCCCGACCAATATTTTGCTTTGGCGGCAATGGCCGTTGCATTGCTGGTGCTGTCGGTTGCGCTGCGCGACGCTTTGGGGCGTCGCTGGTTTGCGATCTCCGCCTCGACGCTGGGGGCGGCGGCCGTGATCGCCGCCGCCGCGCTTGCCGGTGAACTAAACTCCAACTATTCATCTGACCGGGCGGTGGTAACTGCGGCGACTTTGGAGCTGCGGACACTCCCCGCCGCCGGAGCCGGCCGCGTCGAAGCGAGCATACCCGGCGGAGCCGACGCCCGGGTGACCGAGCGGCGCGGCGACTGGCTGCATGTCGAAGTCAACGGGCGCGAGGGGTGGTGCGCCGCCTCCGGGGTGGGGCAGTTCTTTCCCGATGGAGCGTTGTTCTGATGGAAGCCGGGGCGTCGCCATCCTCCTCGTTTGCGTGGTCGCTGCGCCGCAGTGAATGGTTTTACCGTTGCCGTCGCGGTTATTTTCTGCGCTACTACGGAGCCTCCGGCGGCCATGACCCCGACGCCGACCCGGAAATCCGTAAACTGCACCGCCTGAAAAACACCTTTTCCTCCGACGGCGAATATCTTGACGCATTGTTTTTTCGCACGCTGCGTTCGGCATTTTACGACGGGATTTCCGGCGGATTGGCGGTGCGTGCCGCCGCCAGGCTGCGGCGTGAACTTGACGCCATGTCTTCCGGCGTGGCCGGGTTGGATCACACCTGCCCGTGTCTGCGCGAAACTCCCGATCTGGCCGGGGTCAAACGACTTACCACCGCCCTTACCGCCCGTCTTGACGCTTTTGAGTCGGGGGCTTGGCGTTGTCTGGCCGGTTTGCCGATGACCCGGCGTCTTACGGTCGCCTTTCCGCAGCGGATCACGGTCAACGGCGTACCGGTTTTGATTGCTCCAGCTTTAGTGTGGCGCGATGACCGCTTCGATCTCAATGTGCTGGAAATTGCCGTTTCAAATTTGACGGTGCGGGTGGCTCTGCACCGGTTTCTCGCGCAGGAGCTGTACTCGACCCCGCCCGAACGCGTGAAGTCGTGGCGGATTGACGGCAACGGCGAACTGGCCGCATCCGACGCGGATTTGCGTCTCTCGGCGGCGGTAAAACGGGTGATGAAAGAGAGTTCTGAAATGATCTCTTTGCTGGGCGAGGGCCAGCGCGCCGCCGCGATGGATTTTCCGTCTGAGGGTGACGACTGCAAAAATTGCGTATTCGATCGATTCTGTCAAATCCATGATTGAAAATGCGGATTTCAAGTATTATATTATTTGACATGTAATTTATTTATCGCCGTGCCGTGACGGGGCGGCGGAGCAGATTAAAAATTTCTGGAGAATGTTATGAAACCGGCGACTTTTGACGATCTCGTGGTGGCGGTGCTCGACACCCCGGCTAAGAAGAACCTCGATCAACTGCTGGCGGATGCCGCCGCTGCTGACTCCCCGATGCCCGCTGATATGGTGGAATCGCTCAACATGATCTGGGAAAAGTGGAGCAATGACGAGACCGACGACGCGCAGGGCGAATTCTGCATCGGCATCGCCGCGCTTGATGTTCCGGACAACCCGCTTCTCCGTAAAATGCTCCCCGCGGCGGTGCGTTCGGTGTTGCCGCCCTACCTCGGGCGCAACCCGATTATGAAAGCTCTTGGCGTGCGCGATGAAAATGTGCCGCTTAAAGAGTTCAGCGCGCGTCTGCGCAAACTTATTTCACTCAAGACCGGCTCCACCATTTTTATGCCGTCGTCGCAGCGTTGGGGCGTCGCCGGCACCATCGACAACATCAATGCGTCGCTTTCGGTCAACAGCATCGGAAGTCTGGGCAGTACGGCGGCAATGCCGCTTGAACTTATTTTGCGCGAAGCGGTGCTGCTGGCTCCGGGGCCGGAAAACCTCAAACTTACCGAAGCCCGCAATCCGGTGCGGTCAAGCGATTTCCGCACCATCGTCACCCGCAAGTCGCTGGCGCCGGTCACCGACGAGGTGATGCAGGAAATGGCCCGTACCGGCTGTGCGCGGTTGATGGATCGCGCCGCTTTCGACAAATACTGGAACTCCTCCGACACCAAGGTGTGCACGGCCTCGCGCCGCGCCTGCAACGGTCGAAGCCTCAAGGAAATGGAGCTTCTGCTCGCCGGCGAGGAGGCGGAAAACGCCAGGTTGACCGACGAGGAAGCCGACGCCTTCACCGCGTTTTTCGCCAATCTCAAGCCCGACACGGTCACCCGCGAACCCGGGCTGCTTGCTTCGATCGTGGCCCGCGTGGCTCCGCGGATCGCCTCTGACGAGCAGCGCGACAAAATATTCAGTCCGCTGCTGGGCAAGGCCCCGTTCTGGCCGCGCAAGCCGGCGGTTTCGCGCTATGAAAATCTCAGTGTCTGGGGCGAACTCTCGGCCAAGTTGCTGGAAAAACTTGCGCAGGCGACCGCGTCGGTATTTCCGCCGCAGTATGTGGCCGAGTGCGCCATGCGGGTGCCGTTAAAGTCGTTGAACAGCTTGCTGGGTTCGATCGATGACAAACTCTTGATCGATACGGTCTACGCCAATAAATCATGCAGTGCCGATCTCCTGCTGTGGATATGGAAAAACCGCCGCAAGCACAGCGAACAAATGCTTTCCCTGCTCGATGTTGATAACGTCATGCATGCGCTTTCGGTCGAGAATTTGCCCAAGGCGTGGGGCGTGGCCATGCGCGAGCTGCGGGTGATGCTGCTTGACGACGCCGCGTTTCAGAAGCAGTTGATCGACGCCGCCGGCGGCGACGCCATGATGTTCGCGGCGGAGCTTCAGGGCGCGCTTTTCCTCAACTCCGGCGAACGTCAGAGTTTGATGGTCAAGCTGTCGCGGCTCTCCGACAAACTGCGCGATTACCTCGAAAACGGGGCCGGGCAGCGCATTCTCAAAGCCGGTTCATCCGAGCGCGACGAGCAGACTCCGGTTGACAACGAGCCGCATTACACCAGCGTCAAGTCGCATCAGCGGCTGATCAAAGAGCTTGACGACATCATCAATGTTTATGTGCCGGAAAACCGCGAGGCGCTCAAGACCGCCCGCGCCCACGGCGACTTCCGCGAGAACTCCGAATTTGACGCGGCCAAGGAGCGGCGCAACTTCCTGTCGCGCCGCCGCACCGAGCTGGAGCGTGAGCTGGCCAGAATTCAGCCGATCCAGCTTGCTTCCATCAAAGTGGACGGCAAGACCGCGATCATCGGTTCTGAGATCGACATCGTCTGGGACGACGGCGAAAAGGAAACCTATTCGCTTTTGGGCGCCTGGGACGGCGACCCGGATCGCCGTTTCCTCGCCTACCGCACCAGGCTGGGCGCGGCGGTGGTAAACCATCTGGTCGGCGACAAGGTGGCGATCGACGGAGGCCGCTCCGGTAAACTCGCCGCCGTGCGTCAACTGCCTGCGGCCATCGCGGCCGAATTGGACTGCAAGTGAATAAATCTTTGTTACACCGCTATTACCCGCTGACCGTTCCCCATGCGGAGCGTCTGCGCAACTGGCGGTGTATACAAACTTATTGCCGAACCACCGTCGCCGTGCGTGACGACGGCGTGTCGCGGGTCGATTACCGCATACCGTCGCCGGTCGAATCGGCCAAAGGCAAACGTCTGCTTTTCATCAGCGATGTGCATTATCGCGGCGGAGTTGCCGATCAACGCCGTGTCGAGGCGATAAAACGGCTTGCCGGGGCGTTTGAGCCGGATATGCTGCTTCTGGGGGGCGATCTTCTGGGCGACGCCGTCGATCTTGGCGCACTTCCGGCCATGCTGGAAGTGTTTCGTACTTTGGCTCCGGTCTCGCTGGCGGTACAGGGCAACTGGGCACGCGGCAAAGAGTGGATCCGCACCGATTGCTGGCGCGATCTATTGGAGTCGCACGGGATCACTTTTCTCTGCAATTCGGGCTGGTCCGACGACGCCATGTTTGTTTATGGCGTGGATGATCTGCTCAACGGCGCACCCCGCCTCCCCGCGAATTGGCGGAGCGACCGCTTCAATTTGCTGCTTTCGCACCGCCCCGATACCGTGATTTCGCTTGATTCCGGCGGCGGGCTGGACGGCGTGTCGCTGGCCTTATGCGGCCACACCCACGGCGGGCAGGTGAGACTGCCTCTGATCGGGCCGATATTCGCGTCGAGCATGTACGGCTGCAAACTTGCCTACGGCATGTTTGTGCGCGAGGGCGGCATGCGTATGATCGTTTCAAGCGGCATAAGCAATCTCTCGATGCCGCTGCGCTTCAACTGCCGCCGCGAAGTGCTGGCGATAACTCTGGTCTGAATCACTTCGCCGCCCGCCGCCACCGTGCGCTGGTCAACCATGCCGGGGTCGGCGGCTATTTCTTGCCGTCGAGAATATCGAAAATATTGGCGAACGCCTGACGCATTGCATCTTTTGACAGGGTTTTAAGCAGTTCTCCCGGCGGAGTTTCCTCGGTGGTATCGCGCACCAGCGCAAGAAACGGCGACGGTATCGACGGCTTGGTCATACCGCGCACCATGCGTTCACGGGTGCGCAGCAAATAGAGCTGCTGTTTGGCCCGGGTCACCGCCACATAAAACAATCGCAGCTCCTCGTCGAGTGAACCCTCCTCCACGGCGCGTTCATGCGGAAACAATCCCTTTTCGACCGCGACCAGGAAAACCACCGGAAATTCCAGCCCCTTGGCGGCGTGCACGGTCGAAAGCGTCACCGCTTCGCCGTTTTCGGAGTTGTCGTCAACTTTGTCGTTTTCCTCTTTAAGCGCGTAATTTTCCAGATACGCTTCCAGCGTGCAATCCGGGTGCGAACTCTCATACTGCGCCACGTCGTTGATGAATTCATCGACGTTTTCGCGCCGTTTCATCGCATCGTCAAGGTCTTTATATACCCGCTGAAGTCCATCCAGATAGCCGACGTCGCGTAAAAATCCGTTTATTTTGCCGGCCAGTCCGCCCGGTTGGGCAAACGTCGGCTGATAACGCCGGTAGATGTCGGCCAGTTCGCGCGCGGCGGTTGCGCCTTTGGCACTTACCGCTTGCTGAAATTCCGACGCGGCCAACTGCTCCAGCATCGGAATGCGCCGGGAAGCCCGGCCCCGTTTCAGCTGGGTGACCGCTTTTTCGGCCAGACCGCGGGGCGGGGTGCCGAGGATCCGCAGCAAGCTCTGGTCGTCACGCGGATTTATCGCCAGCTTCAGATAGGCGACCGCGTCTTTGATCTCGCGCCGCTTGAAGAATTCCTGACCTCCCACCAGTTTGAACGGTATGCCCGACTGCCGCAAACCCAGCTCAAGCTGGCGCGACAGGTGGTTGGAGCGGTAAAGTATCGCAAAATCATTGTAGCTTAAACTGCCCTGTTCGGTCATGATCTGCTTGATCATGCCGCAGATGAAGTTGGCTTCTCCCTCGGCGTTGTCCAGCCGCACCGTCTTGGGCGGTTCGCCGCTGCCCAGCTTTGACCACAGCGACTTGTCGTGGCGGCGGGCGTTGCCGCCGATGGCCGCGTTGGCGGTGTTGAGAATGGCGTTGGTCGAACGGTAGTTTTGCTCGAGTTTGACCACCTTTGCCCCCGGAAACATCTCCGGAAAGTCAAGTATGTTGCCGACATCCGCCCCGCGCCATGAGTAGATGCTCTGATCGTCGTCGCCCACCACGCAGAGGTTGGCTTCGTCGCCCGCCAGCAGCTTGACGATGGTGAATTGCGCCGCATTGGTATCCTGATATTCGTCGATCAGAAGATAACGGTAGCGTTCGCGGCAGGCGGTCAGCACCTCGGGAAAGCCGGTGAGCAGTCGATGCACCAAAAGCAGCATGTCGTCGAAATCGACGCTGTTTTGCATTTCCAACAGCGATTGATAGCGGGCGTAAACCCCGGCCGCCGTGGATTCAAAGTCGTTGCCGGCGGCGCGCCGGGCGTCGTCGGGGTCGAGCAGTTTATTTTTCCAGCGGCCGATCATCGACTGCACCTCGGCCAGCGGGAACCCGTCATAATTGCAGCCGAGGTCGCCCGCCGCCTGTTTAAGAATCCCCTGCTGGTCGGAGTCGTCGGCGATGGTAAAGCCGGGCAGATAGCCGAGCTTACCGCACTCGCGGCGCAGCAGCCGGATGCAAAACGAGTGAAATGTGCCCAGTGTAACCTTCTCGGCCAGCGCGGGCGACACCAGCGCGCCGAGCCGGTCTTTCATCTCGCGGGCCGCCTTGTTGGTGAACGTCATGCCCAGAATCGCCTCCGGCATGATGCCGGAAGCCAGCATATAAGCAATGCGAAAGGTGATCACCCGCGTCTTGCCGGTGCCGGCGCCGGCCAATACCAAAACCGGGCCGTTGACGGTCGAGGCCGCCTCGCCCTGTTCCGGATTGAGCTGGGCTAAAATTTCTTCCCTGGTCATCGCAGCTTAAAGGACTTTGACGGCCAGATCGAAACCGTCGCCGTTGGCCATGGCCGCCGCCGAAGTGACCGCGTTGCTGAAATCGGCAAAGACTCCGCCGTCGATCACATACTGAGCGGCGCAGTCGGCGCAGGCTCCGTCGAATTCGGCTGAAAACTGCTGGTCGCTCGGCTTGTTGGCCTCGTAGGTGGAGATGTAACGCACTTCGCCCGGTTTCAGCGTGAATTCACGCACCAGCAGCGCGTCTTTGCGAACGATGCCGAGGTATCCTTGCGGACGCTTGCAGCTTACCACCGCCACGATACGCGGAGTGTCGAGCGAATCCTTTTCATAATCCATGGCCAGCAGACCGAGCGAAATCGCGTCGCGCGGCGACATGCCGGAGGCGATCTTTTCGACGATGGGGTCGGTCTGTGAGCCGTTGGTGGCCACCGCCCACTCGCCGGCGATGCGGACGCAGTGATAGCTTATGTACGGATTTTTACGCAAATCCCCTTCAAATCCGGCTCTCGGCAAAATCGAGACAAGACCGTTGCTCTCCACCGCTTCGCGGTTGGGAAACGAACGCGAAGAAACGCGGTACATGGCGGTGGTTTTTCCGGCTTTGGTCATACCGATGGCGACGATTCTACCGAGATACATGGTGTTTTTTCCTTGATTGGGGGTGTTTTATACGGTTTTCAGTTTTCTTTGTCGATGGT
>JAQVVK010000012.1 GCA_028698975.1 Victivallaceae bacterium | reverse complement strand
TTACACAAGTACCGCCATATTATTTTCTTGAGGACTCATGTTTTTTTACCTTTCGTCTTGTGGTAAAGCAAAAGGTAGCATGAGTTCTCTTTTTTTCAAACTCTAAAAAAGTTATGGGATATCTGTGTCATAGCCTTGTCAAAACAGGCATGATGAATTGATTTTTGCGAAATTGGTGATATTTTATATAGTCGGTTATGCCCGGGTAGCTCAGTGGATAGAGCAGAAGTTTCCTAAACTTTTGGTCGGAGGTTCGATTCCTCTCCCGGGTACCATTTTTACGCTAAAAAATACAGGTCTTTATGCCGGTGGTGGAATCGACGTTCGGCAATTGCACCGGTGATCTGGCATTGTAAGAGAGAGCATCGCATGGATCGGAATCAACTTAGAGGCAAGCATGGCGGTGAATCGATTGTCATCTTTGCCGCGGCCGGATTCAACTTCCGGAAGTTGTCACGGGCGTTTACAATGTTTTTATGTCAAGTTTTCAAGATAGCATTTATCCAATTGGGCAAAGGCTACGCAAAAAAGTTTGGAAAAGGAAAAGCGCGAGAAGGAAAGAACCTTTCCTCAAAAGGTTTTTTCTTCTCGCAGCTGGCTTTTGCATAATCGACTTTTTTAGTCAGCTTGACGAGGAGAGCCCTCCGGTGCGGTCACCCATCCAGCCCGGCAATATCAAGTCCGGTACCACGGGCGGATTCAACACTCATTTTGCGTTCGCCATCGACAGTTGTTTCTTTCAGCGGGATGTTCAAGAGCAGAAAACATTCTTTGGGAAGCGTAAGTTTGCACCCATGCAAAAGAGATTTTACAGGTACAAAAACATGTTCCTTGTCAAGCAGGGTGATTTTCGCTCTTTTAAGATTTGCGGCGGTCTCGAGTTCTATGCACTGACACCTGTTTCCGCGATTGACGAGCAACACTGCGGTTGAGTGTTCATCGGCGGCTCCCAGTGTGAAAACATTTTTGGAGCGGATGCCCCGACATTCGATGCGGTTGCCTAATTTATACAGCTCGTTGAACGCTTTGAATGCGTAATAGGTCGGGGTGACCCGCTCGCTCGGAAAATAAAACAGCCCGCCGTGACGGTGCGACGGATCCGCATCGTAATACATCGCCTTGTCTATGGGGGAATCCTGCATCAGACAAAATGCCGCGGCGACAAAAGTGGCGGTCGGAGACTCTTTCATTTTATCAAAAACGTTAGGGCTGTAATCGTTGAAATTCCACTCGTCGAAGATATTTTCCGTTTGGTAGAATCCCGCTTTTTTGAGCGTCATCGCAACATATTCCGCATGTTTGATGAGTTCGTCGAGATTGGTGGTGTAAAGATGCCACGAATAGAAATCCAGCGGAGCGTTTTCTTTTTTGACATCAATGAGGAATTCATCAAACCAGCGCAGGAACCCTTTGTAGAAATCGGTGGTGTCTTGCCGTGTTACAGAATAAAATCCGCAGGAGGCGTAGCCGCCGACTTTTATTTCGGGAAACTGTTTTTTCAGATATTTCGCAGTCGTGGAATAGAGTTTGAAATACTCCTCCATCGTGCCCGACCACATCGGCGGATTTTCGGGTTCGTTCCAAATTTCCCAGTATTCTATACCGTAGTGAAATCCATTGGCCCAGCCGTGATTGTAGTGCCGGATGACGCCCTCGCAAATGCGCGCCCATTTTTGAAAATCTTTCGGCGGAGCCGTCCGATACGCTTTGATATTGTAGAAATTCTCTATCGTAATTCCCAGTCGGTAGAAAATTTTACAACCGGAGTTGACAAGGTTCCGCAGAAAAACGTCCGTAAAAGCAAAATCGTATGAAGCCGGATCGTCCGTGGCGGCATCAAAATCGCGGAAAATATTGGGAATATCGACCAGAATCCCGAATCCGAAAGGCCACCCGGTGTCGTGAGTCCGGACAAACGGGATCCCCGCCTCCTCAAATTCCCAAATTTTCTCATCTCTGAATCTGAGCGGACTGTTATTGACACCGTGCAGGGGTTTGATCTTGCCGCATCGCCGATTTAATTCGAGATGAAGTTTCATTTTGTCCTCATTTTTGGTAAATAATATAATTGTTTATTTGAGAAAATCCATTAGTTATTGTGTCAATACAAGGTGTATTCGTGTCAAAACAGCTCAATCGCCGGTTATGCAGAAGGCAGGCGATTTTCGAGAGAGATCATTCAAATGTTAATCCATTGTCTCTTGAAAATCGCCGGGGTCAACATCACTCATTTCTTTTCTTCAGCCCGTGCAAAATCAAAGTTCTCCAGATAATCCGGCAGTGCCGGAACCGTGTAACAGGCTCCCCCCTGACGAATCGAATCCGCGCCGAGACAACCCGTCGCCACGCTGTAACGAGCCGCCTGCGGAGTTGACCAGACATTGTATTGACCGCGAATTGCATCAAGGAAACTTTGAATAATCAAGGGATCGGCTCCGCCGTGATTGCCGTCGCCGGGAGCCACCCGATAGGTGATGTCGCCCTCGAGCCGGAAAGCGTCCTTGCGCTTTGTCCATACTTGGATGTTACTGCCGGCCAAGGAGTAATCGCCATAGTTCTCAAGTCGGCCCTTGGTGCCGATCACCGTGTAATTCCGGCAGGTGTCCGGGGTAAAATGGCACTGTTCATAACTGGCCATAACGCCGTTGGCCAGCCGCATGGAGATCATGTTGATGTCTTCGACTTCAATTTCCGGGTAAAAGTCCTTTTGCTCGATGGCGGGGAAATGTTCTTCCGACCATACCGACATCACGCCCGATTTAAGCCGCTCGTCGCCTTGGGCGCGGCGCGGAAGTTTGTCATAAACGCTAAGACTGCCCATGCCGTTGACCCGGGTGGTACGCGCCCCGGCCAGCCAGTGGATTATGTCAATATCATGCGCTCCTTTTTGAAGCAAAAGACTGTTGCTGTATTTTCGCGCCGCATGCCAGTCGCGGAAGTAGGCGTCGCCGCCGTAGCTTATGAAGTGACGGCACCATATCGCCTTGACGTCGCCGATGGTGCCGGAGGCGATGATCTCTTTCATTTTGCGGGTAAACGACATGTAACGCATATTGTGACCGATGACCAGCTTGGTGCGGTTGCGGTATGCGGCCTCAAGAATGCGATCCGCGCCCTCAATGGAAATAGCTATCGGTTTTTCAAGATAAACGGCAATCTTGTGATTCAATGCGTATACCGCATGTTCCTCATGGAGAAAGTCCGGGGTGGTTATGATAACGCCGTCTAGCTGTTCCTTTTCGATCATCTCGCGATAATCAACATACACGGTCGGCTGGAACTTGAACTTATCCTGATAACGCGTCAAAAACGTATTGCGGGCTTCCGGGTAAATATCCGCTCCGGCGACGATTTCGGAGCCGTTTTCAGGATGATGTGCAAAATCCGCCAATTCACCGCGTCCGGCACAACCGATAATGCCGATTCTTAAATTACGCATAATTTCTTTTTCTCCTTATTGAAAACAAAACCTGGTTTCGGTCGATTCTGTTTCCGCGCAAAAATTTTTGAATGAAAAAGCGGGGTGCGGCCGGTTCCCCGGCCGCTCCCCGCTGGTTGAGGGGGCTTGATTATGCTTTGGCCAGCACGAGCGACCAGGTGTCTTCGGCTTCGACCAGGTCGAGCTTCCAATCACTGGTGGCACTGCCGTTGTAGGTGATGTTGGCTCCGGTGAGGTCAAGGATATCCTCGCCGCGGCTGCCATTGACCGAAACGAGCGTCCAGCTCTTGGCGGCGTCGGTGGCATCAAACGTCAATGCAATGGTGTCGCCATCAAAGCTGTTGGTCGAATTGCTTTTCCACGTCATCAACGCTCCGCTGTTGTTGCCAAGATCGAAGTTCCACGTCGAGGTGGCCGCTCCGACCATCTGGAACTCCTGCGTCATCGCAGTCGCGCCCTTGACTTCCACCTTGCCGAAACCGGCGAGGCCGTTAAACGAACCGGTGAAGTTATCCAACGTGATGGTGCTGTTGGCGCCCTCGCCGTTGATGAACTTCTTTACGCTCACGGTGTCGCTTATGGTCACTTGCGCCGCTCCGGTGATGGTCGCGGCCTGACTTGACTGCAATCCACCCGCGAAGACGCTCGAAAGCTGGGTCGCTCCGGAGATCGTGATGTTGACATTGCCAACCGTGGAGCTGGTGTCATCGCCAAGCGCGATACCGCCGCCGTAAACCACGCCGTGGTCGCCTCCCGTGATCGTGATATTGGCCGTGCCGACATTGCCGGTCGCCTGATTCTGCGCCCAGACGCCGCCATAGATATAAAAGACCGTTCCGTCGGTTATATCGGTGGTCGTGGTGGTCACATTGAGCGTGGCATTGGTGCCGGCGATACCGCCCGCCACCAAGCCGCGGCCATTGGCCATTGAGCCGGTCTGAGTGCCGCCATCCCAGTTCACCGTGACATCGGTCACATTGAGCGTACCGCCGCCGAGCACAAAGCCCGCACCGGCGACGAAACTGCCGCCGCCTATTGCCGCGCCGTCCGCCACATTGACCGTAACATTACCGGCATTGACGGTGCCGGTGGTATTGACCCGGTTGCCGCCAAAGGCCGAACCGGTGAGCTTACCCGCGATATTGAGCGTGGTAGCACCCAGGCCATTGGCTCCATTGGCAAGATTGGCTCCGCCGTAAACGGTGCCAACCGTGCCGCCCGCGTTGACGTTGACCGTGGCAGCTCCGGTATTGAAGCTCTGGCCGCCGCCGTAAATGTAGTTCGCACTGCCGCCAACCACATTTACCTCCAGCTCCGCCGCAACCGTCGTTCCGGACGCTCCGCCGCCGCAGACCGCCTTGTCGGAAGTGGCTCCATTGAAGTCAAGAACGACTTTTTGCGCGGTCGCCGCGCCGCCTTTGGCTGCGTAGAACACCGTGTCGGCATCGGTATAGGTGGCATCAAGTGTACCGGCGTAAGTGGTCTTGCCGTCGTCGGTGGCAATCCGGGCCAGCTCGGCGTCTTTGCCGGTCAAAGTGGCGTAATTGTCGACCGCCGCACCCACTTTTACCGCCAGATTAGCCGCATCAAGCACATAGGCGGTGTCACCGCTGAAATACTTGTTGTCGATCAGGCTCTGCCCGTTGATGGTTACGGTGCCGGTGACCGTCGGTACGCCGCTGGCAAAAGTATAGGTGCTGTCGGTGATCAAATTCACCGCGCCAAATTCAAGATATGTCACGCCTTCGACCACCGCGCCGGAGTGAAGTATCAGGTTTTCAACCGAGCCGCTTCCCTGTACGCTGTCTTTGGTATAGGTGCGCAGACAGCCGCCGGAAAGCACCTCTGTCGTGCCGGTCGCATAGCCCTGCCCGTAGTCAAACTGGAGCAACCCGCCGAAGCCCACCGTCACATCATACCCCTCGGCGTTGGCGCGGAGAGTTATTTTGCCCTCCTCGTCGCCGGTGTTGTAGGTGTCTCCGGTGAGTGTCGTACCCGAAACCTTGCCGCCCGAAACCGTACACCAGCCGCTGTTGTCGATGTCGTAGGCTACCGCTCCGCTGAAAACTTCAAGTTTGCCGTATTCGCTGAGCGTGCCGCCCGAAACCGTCGCGCCGTCGCCCTGTACCCGCATGGAACCGATCAGGCCGGCGGTGCGATTACCGTAAACCTAGAAGTTGTTGACGGTATTGCCCGCGTTGAGGTAAAGGAAACCGCCGCCGGAAACATTGACCGCCGCGCCATCCGCCACCGAATCAATCCCGGAAACACTGCCGCCGGAAAGGATGTTCACCGTTCCATTGTTGGAGAGGGTCCCCCGGTTGATAACCCCAGCCGCAGTATTGAGCGTACCCCCGGCGGCAATGGTCATGGTCGCCCCTGCCGCGTTGCACAACGTGTCGGTCGCTGTGGCAAGGTTGACGACTCCTGTGATATTCAGCGTGGCGTTGGTGTTGTTGTAAATCGCGCCGCCGCTGCCTCCCGCCGCCAGGTTGCCGGAGAAGGTGTTGTCGCCCAGCGTCATCGTCTTAAAGTTGTAAATCGCACCGCCGAGGTGCGTTGTGCTGTTTCCGGAGAAAGTCGCCCCGGAAATGTTGGCGGTCGCGCTGTTGTAAATCGCGCCGCCCAATCCGGCGGTCGCACTGTTATTGGCAAAGGTGCCTCCCGTAACACTCAAAGTGGCACTGTTATAGATCGCGCCGCCATTCTTCGCCTTGTTGGTCGAAAAATCGGTATTGAGCGTTGCCGCGGCTCCGCCAATAATTGAAATGGCTCCCGCCTGATCACCGGCGGTGTTGTTGGCGAATGTCGTTTTCTCAAGGGTCAGGCGGTTGGTGGTGGCGCCATTCAGCCAGATCGCCGCACCGTACCCCCCATTGTTCATCCCGTTAAAAGTGCCGCCGGAAATGTTGACCGCCGCGCCCCGGTCACAGATACGGTTTCCACTGATGGCGAATAAATTAGCCGCACCCTGTCCATTGCCGGCAATATTGAGATCACCGATGGTATTCGCTCCGGAACTTATATTGACGACGCCTCCGGAAACAAGTAACGAACCCTTGTAAGTCGCTCCGCTTACCACATCCAGCACACCGCCGGAAAAAACGGTCAGCGTGCCGTTGTTGGTGAGAGTTCCCCGGTTGATAATCTGCGCCGCCGCATTGACGGCGGCTCCGGCGGCAATGGTCATCGTCGCCCCCGCCGCGTTGCACAACGTGTCGGTCGCCGTGGCAAGGTTGACGGCTCCAGTGATATTCAGCGTGGCGTTGGTGTTGTTGTAAATCGCGCCGCCGCTGCCTCCTGCCGCCAGGTTGCCCGAGAAGGTATTGTTGCCCAGCGTCATCGTCTTAAAGTTGTAAATCGCACCGCCGAGGTGCGTTGTACTGTTTCCGGAGAAAGTCGCCCCGGAAATGTTGGCGGTCGCGCTGTTGTAAATCGCGCCGCCCAATCCGGCGGTCGCACTGTTATTGGCAAAGGAGCCTCCCGTAACACTCAAAGTGGCACTGTTATAGATCGCGCCGCCATTCTTCGCCTTGTTGGTCGAAAAATCGGTATTGAGCGTTATTACCGTGCCGCCAACAATCGAAATGGCTCCCGCCTGATCCCCGGCTGTGTTGTTTTTGAAGCAGGCATCTTTGGCGGTGAGTGTACCAGACGCATAAGAGGCTTTCCAGATCACCCCGCCGAAAGCGCCGCCGGCGTTGGCGTTGGCAAAGGTGCCCCCTGAAATATTGATTTCCCCGCTGCGGTCAAGAATGCGTTTGCCGCTCATGGAGAAGTCCGACGTATTCAGTGTACCGCCCAATATACCGATATTGGTGGTGGCGGTCGCGCCGGAACTCAAATTGAGAACACCGCCGGAAATTCCTCTTACTTCATCATAAAGTCCAAAGAAGGCTCCGCTTGAAACATCGGCAACACCACCGCTTATTCTCAAATTGGTGACCGTGCCGCCTGACGTCAAGGTCAGGGTGTCACCCGTGCCAAGCACAATCCCGTTACTTGTGGTGACTGAACCATTGGGAATTACATAATCAGCCATTTTTACTCTTCTCCTGTTTTTTTTTTAGAACGCTATAGTGAGAGTTGTTTCCCCAACCGACGGATAATATTCGCATGTCATACCGCTCGGCCTCGATTCGTTGGCCGATTCGTAAAGGTCGATAAGATATTGCCGCCAACCCTGCGGATTGACTGAGCCGACATGTCCATCCAAAAAGCCGAGATTGGCGGTGTCGGAATGGGGGGTTATTAAATTTGCTGAACTTAACAGATAACTGCCGGCGTTCTTAGCCGGGATATAGGTTTCACCGATGAGAGCAAAAGACGACGGACTTTTTACGCTCTTGCAGTTGGTATCGTCATCGCTCGATGCCCACGCGGCCGGAACGGTGTAGTATCTCTTGGAGGCGACACCGTAAGTGCGCAACCATGGTTGGCCGTTATCGGTGGTTGCGTTGCCCAGCCCGATACTTGGACAACGTATGATATCAGGCGCGCCGATCAAGCCCAAACCTTTATTCTCATTGGCGGTCGGTCCGGAATCGGTGCCCAGC
This sequence comes from Victivallaceae bacterium, assembly GCA_028698975.1. Lineage (GTDB taxonomy): Bacteria > Verrucomicrobiota > Lentisphaeria > Victivallales > Victivallaceae > Victivallis. The sequence continues at coordinate 12,810 of JAQVVK010000012.1, read as the reverse complement.
ACCTGCCCCCAACCCCAGCGGCCATTGACCGCGGCCGACCACTTGCCCTGAATATGTCCGGCCATAAAATCCCGATAATCGTCGCGGTAGAGTTGAATATAAAGCAAAGTTTGCTTCTGATTGTTGACGCACCCGGTCTTGCGCGCCGCCTCACGCGCCTTGTTCAAGGCGGGAAGAAGCATCGCGGCTAAAATCGCGATGATCGCGATTACCACCAAGAGTTCGATAAGCGTGAAACCCCGTTTGCGCTCGCTGCCCCCGGCCGCGTTGTCAACGGTCCCGGAAATCAGATGTGTTCTTTTTTGCATCATTTGCCCTTCCATGTTAGGTTTTATCAAGTTACAAACGCAATCTTTTCGTGTTTATACAAATTTCTTTATACTAATTATGACACAGACTCTTTCTTTTTGCAATGAACAAAATCACTATTATATAGTACTAAATAACCATACGTCGCGTATTTTACTTTTTTCAATTTCCGGTCATTCCTCCCATGTGTTGCGGTTAAAGTATTGCAACAAAACCCGCTGGCGGTCGGTCGGCCCGGACGTTTGCTGGAGATGCGCCGGGTCTTCGTCGTGTTCGACACTCCAGCCGTGATATTCCCGGAACGCATGGTACGTCCAGTCCCAGCCGAACTCCTCAAACAGCGAAAGCACATCCGCCAGCCATGCCGCCCCGCCCGGCGACCAGCGCGTCACCGAAAATTCACCGACAAAGATCCGCGCCCCGTATTTTTTCTGGAATTTCACCACCGGGTCAAGTTCTTCACGCAGACGCGCCCGGTCGAATTTAATGCCGTCGATGACCCCCGGATAAACTTTCAGGCTTTGACCCTGCCGTGCCGCCCCCACGCCCTGATGGGTGTAACTTCCCGGCAGATACATGTGCACCTGATAAAAGATGTTTTTGAGCGGCAGCGGTTTCAGATATCCGAACGCCGCCGGAATACTCCAGTTGTTGGCATTGATGATGACCGGGCGCTCCGGGTCGATTGCGCGGATCGCTTTCGCCGCCTCGTACTGCACCGCGAGATAATTGCGTTCGACCGGCGTTTCCTGCGACGGTTCATTCAAAACATCGTAGGCGACCACCCCGGGCTCGTCTTTGTAACGCGCGGCTATCTCGCGCCACATCCGGATAAAGGCATTGAAAAATTCATCCTCATTGAAGATGCGAAACGATGTCATCGGCTCACCGGAACTTTTGCCGTCGTTGGCCGTACCCAACTCCAGCGGCATGTTGTAGCGGTCGCCCGGCGGATTGTGCATGTCAAGTATGACGGAGATCCCGTTAGCTTTCAACTGCGGCAGCAGCGTATCCAGTTTGTCCAGCGAACCAAGCATGTATTCCCGCCACGCCTTGACCGACGTATTGGACTGGCGCGGAACCATAAGCTGAAGTCGCACCGCATTGACATGCCACTCGCCGAGTTTGCCAATCCCGTCCGGCTTGAAATAAAACACGTCCGGCGACATCACCCCGCGCAACCGGGCCATCGCTTTTACCGGGGCGCTGTATTCACAGCGGAACCCTGACGGCAACTCGAAAGGCGGCTTGAAGATGTCGTCCGGCGCAAAAATCCGTATGTCTTTGAAATAAACCGTGCCGGAAGCGTTTTGCAGACCGAGCGTCAACCGCCCCGTCCCGGCGGCGGCATTCACCGGAGTTAGCACATTGAACCGCTTCCAGCCAAAATCGGCCTGGTGCTCCCCCCTTCTGGCGTCGTAGTAGACCATCCCAGCCCCGTTGAAATATTCGACCATGAACTTGACCCCCAGCCACGGTTTATCCGGCTTGGAGAGGTTTTCTCCCCGGCACATTCCCGCCACGGCGATCGAGCGGCCTTTGAAAGCGGAGAGGTTCAAAGGCAAGACGACACCGTGCATGCCATTGGATTTTTCCGGCGGAACCGAGATTTTAAGCACGGTCGAGCCGCCGGGCGAGAAAATCCACTCCGCATCGCCGCCCGCGGACCAGATCGTCGGGGAAGCTGCGCTCCGGGGAAACGCGGCCTCCTCCGGCTTCAATTCATTGAAGTTGCGCACCCGGACGTTTTTGAACTGCACCCGGCCGGAGGCGTTTTGCAGACCGACGACCAGTTTTGCATCCTCCACCCCTTTCGGCACCGCGATTTCAAGGTTGGCTGGGCTCCAGTCAAAATCAGCCCGGTATGGCATGGGTGAGTCGATATAGTTCTTTTTGCCGTCAAGCGTGTACTCCACCATGAATTTCACGCCGAGCCACGGCTTGTCGGGTTTTGAAATCCGGCTGCCGCGAATCATGCAGTCCAGGAAAAACCGCTGGCCGCCCGACTTGGCAAGATCAAGCGGCAGTATGGCGACGTGCATCCCGTTGGCACGGTCGGCCGGCACATCCACGACAAGCGTCATGACACCGCCGTCGCGTTTCCACGAAGTTCCGTCAAACCGCTGCCACGTCGTGGCCCGCCCCGGAGTAGCGGGAAACTCGCTAAGCGCATAGAGCACCACCGCCGCCCAAAGCGAACACAGTGTGAAAACTATTTTCATCCTTAAATCCCATCCTCTCAAAAAATCTATTTAGATCGACATAAACAGGGCGGTCAACTTCATTTTTGCTTTTCCTCTCTCTTTTTTTCCGGTTCCGGTTCGCGACCGAATACAGCGCGAAGCCGTTCCTCCGGGATTTTTTCCGAACGGTCGTAATTATACAATCCGTTTTTCTCCTGCTCCACATCGGTCAACTGCGTATAGCAGTAGCCGGAAAGCATCGGGTCGGCAAGCAAGACTTCGATCTGTTCCTCTATTTTGGCAAGCAGAGCGTCGCCGTCCGGCAGGTCAAGATTGTTATAGCCCCAGCCGGAATCGCAGTTTCGCCGCTCGGCAGGCACATACTTGAACCCGCCAAATTCATTGCAGAGGTAGGGTTGACCGCAATAACCGGTTTCGCCAGAGCGGATATTGGTTTTTGCCCCGTCCGGGTGCAGCCGTTTTTTCAGTTCTTTTGCATCCGGCGCATAGATGTGGACAGTCCAAAGATCACTTTTCACCTGATAGAACCCGCTGACATCACAGCAGGGCCGGGTCTGATCCATCTCGTGCGTCAGATCGTAGACTTCACTTACAAAATGACGGTAATGAGGCTTCTCCGGATGCAGCGGCGTGCTTTCATTCAAGGGCGTCCAGCCGATGATGCAGGGGTGATTGATCTTGGCGGCGACAATCTGCCGCCACTCCGAACAGAACCGGAATGCACTCTCAGCCATCAACGGCGAATTGTCGTCCAGCGGACTCTGCGCGTAACTGCCCCATGAGGCGTTTTCGGCGAACACCAGAAGTCCGAGCTTGTCCGCCCAGTACAGACTGCGTTCTTCAAAAACCCGCTGATGCAATCGAGCGCCGTTGAACCCTGCGGCAAGGGTACGCTCCACATCCTGTTTCAGCATCTCATCCGACGGTGCGGTCCAGACGCCGTCAGGCCAGTAGCCCTGATCCAGCACAAAACGCAAAAACAACGGCTCGTTGTTGAGAAACAACCGGTCGCCCTCAATGTGAATTTTACGAAGTCCGGCATAGGAGGTGACTTTATCAAGCACTTCGCCGGATATATCGCGTACCTCGTAAACGATCTCATAAAGAAATGGGTCGTCTGGCGACCACGCCCGTTTCTTCTCAGGGGCCACCACCAGCGATACCCCCAAAGCACAGGCGGACACTCCTTCACCGACCAGTTTCCCATCGGCGAAAAGCTTTACCGCGAAACGCATTCCGTGTCGGAAACTGTAAAATTCCGGTTTGAACACGAATGCACCCGAGTCAAAATCCGGCACAGTCAGGCAGGATTTCAAACCAAACACGGATATCGCCTCCATCCACACCGTCTGCCAAATGCCGGTAACGCGTGTATAAAAGCATTCGTAAGAGCCGAGTTTATTACTCTGTTTGCCGTGTGGCTGAAGATTGCTCCGTAATTCATCCTTTACCCAAACCACCAAATCCGATGTTTTATCCGGCGAGACCAGATTGGTGATGTCTATCGAAAAAGGTGCGCCGCCGCCCTGATGACCGCCCGCCTCCACTCCATCTATAAATATTGTCGCCTCGTAGTCGACGGCTCCGAAATTGAGCATAATTCGTTTACCGCGCCACGCGACCGGGATTTCCAGCTTACGGTGATAAAACATCGCTTCGATGAAATCCGTACAACCGACGCCGGAAAGCGGGCTTTCCGGGCAGAACGGCACGTTGATGGTGCGCGCCAACCCCCTTGCTGGAGGCAAGGCCGCGCTCAATGCCGGTCTTGCTCCAGTCAAATTCAAAACTCCATTCGCCGTTGAGGTTTATCCACTCCTGGCGGAAGAACTGCGGGCGCGGATATTCCTGGCGTAGTTTCTCTTTGATTTGTGTCATATTATAAAAGTTCCCTGATCTGATTTCTGCACTTAATAGATTATACACGAAATCACTTTTATTTACAATAACCAAAATCACCATTGTGATGGATAAAATAACCAAGAGCGCCGATTTCGTTTGAAAAAAAGTGATATAAATGCTATTTTACCATATCCTAAATTTACAGACAAGGAAGGTGCGATGGCTACTACCCGTGAAGACCAGATAAATTTTTCGCATCTGCCGGGAGCTCCAATCAAGATTGAGGATGCCGGTATTTCGTATTGCGGCAACGATTACTTTATCGAGCGGGAAACTTATCCGGAGGCGATATTCGAGTGCATCGTGAGCGGCAAAGGAGTGCTTTGTGTCAATGGAGAGAATTTTTTTCCGAAAGCCGGAGACGTGTATATCGTGCCGCAGTACGCCCCGCACCATTATAAAGCTGATCCGGTTGATCCGTGGGTCAAACTGTGGTTCAATATTTCCGGTACGCTGCTGCCAGTGCTGCTGTCGTCCTATGGGCTTTCCGAAACCGTACTCTATCCGGATGTGCGGCTCGACAACCGATTTTCGGAGGGGCTGCAAATACTTCGCCAAAGCCGCGACAGCGGCAGCGGCGAAAACCACTCGGTGTTGTCGCTCGAAATCATCTCGGGGATTATCGCCGAACTCGGCAATATCATGAAAGAACGCCTCGGGAAATGCGGTTCCGCCTCGATAAATGCTTTCAATTCATTAGGGGCAATGGAGCCGATCCCGACACTCAGCGAGATAAGTAAAACCACTTTGTTATCGCAAAATCAGAATATCCGCAACTTCAAAAAGAAGCTGGGGGCGACGCCGCACGCCTTTTTTCTGAATAAAAAAATAAATCTCACCATGCAGATGCTTCGCAACACCAAAATGTCGGTAAAAGAAATTTCTCTCTCGGCAGGATTCTGCGACGCCGGTTATTTCTCACGGCTTTTCAAACGAAAAACCGGGCTTACTCCTTTGCAGTATCGGGCGAAAAACCCGTGGCAGAATGCAAAAATGAAAAAGGGTGCGTCGGTAGTTAAGGTGGGAGAAAACTAACTGTCGCAAATGGGATTGAGCAACTGAATATCCCGAAAAGAGTATCTCCGGCAAGAGTGCCGAAAGAAAAAATCATTCACCTGTTCAGCAGAGAAGAGCCACCTGTGTTTTTTAAATGAAACCGTATCATTTATGGCTGCACTGCCATTTATGGCCAGGCATGACACGTTTTTTACAAAGTTTAAGAAATAGCGAATTGCTGCTTGTAAAGCAATAAACACCATAGTATATCAAAAACAATTAGGTGAACCACTTGGGAAATATAGTTTGAGTTGTGTTTTTATGTTCACAAATGTGATACCCTACGCGTTTCATGCTGTGCTTTGTGGCGGAATATGTGACGATGCTATAGAATTCTCGGCCTGCATTTCTATGCTTCGTGGTATTGTATTGGTTTATCTTTTTTCTGTTGAATCCTGGATAAAGGGAAATCATCTCAGAGCGGAAAAAGCTCTTGAGATGATTTTTTTCTTGAATGCGCTTGCATCCTGAATAATAGCAGGTATATTATCGCATCAGTCGGTTTTAGGAGAATTCACGATGAAATCTCCGCTGTCTGATGGCTCAATTGACATTCGGAAAAGTTCTCCAAAACTTCCCCATTTCTTCCCCGCGAAGGCCGGGAAATCCCCATATTTTCCCCGTGAACGGGAAGTTGGTTTTCTACGGAAGGAATGCTATAACATGCCAAAGATGAGTTTGTTATGGTTGAATTAGACCTTTTTTGAGCTTATTTAGTGGACGGCAAAAATTTCTCTCCCGGGTACCATTGTTTTGGTAAAAATGGTGCCAAATCAGCCGCGCCGTTTCGATCGATCGGCAAAACCACTGCAAAACGGGGATAAAAAATGGCGGAAACAGTGCTCGACCCGGTTGTCGTCTGCATGCTCGGGCGGCTTGGCGATTTGATTTCCATGGAGCCGGCCTTTCGGAGGTTGCGCGAACTTCATCCCGGTCGCCGCATAGTCTGGTACACCAAGGCGCAATTTGCCGCGCTGTACGCAAAAGCACCCTTTTTCGACGGGATTGTCACGGTAGCCGACAAGGAAGATTACCTCTCCAAAAAATCCGGATTTTCTCCGGCGACGCTGGTCTATGAGTTCAACTTCAATAAGAAAAAGTCGCCGGAGCCGACGCGACCGGATCGGCCGCCGACGCTGCTTCGGCAATTCACCGGCGGCACGGATATTGAGGTTTCCGACGCCGAGGGGCCGCGTTTTTATCTTGATGAAGCGGCGGCATGCCCGGAACTTCCCGATAAATACGTTGTTTTCCACTGTTCTTCCAACGGACGCAGCCGCCAGTGGCCGCTGTCGTCGTGGAACCAGCTTGCGCGGCTTTGCTTTGACGGCGGCTTTTCGGTGGTGGAAATAGGCATCCACTCGGTGTTGACGCTTAATGATACCCGCGTGATTCATTGTAACGGGGAATTGAATCTGCACACCGCTGCAAAAATCATGCGTGGAGCGCGTCTTTTTGTCGGGATTGAGAGCGGTTTCGGTCATATGGCCAATGCGCTGGGGGTGTTCGGGGTGATAATTACCGGTTGTTTGCGAAGCTTTCCTGAGTATAACTTATATACCGGAGGCTTTTCTCCGGCGGGTCACGGTTGCGATCTGGTGCGTTTTTACGGGGAATACCCGGATCGAATGCCGTATAAAACGGTGGCCGGGGTGTTGTCATTGGCACTTGACGGCAAGCCGATGAGTTATGACGAGTGTACTTTGTATTGTCTGCGAGAACAGCTTGCCGAGTTGCACGGACGATGGTATGTGAGGTTTTTTGAGTTGCTTGGCGCACCTTTCCGGCGTCTTATCCGGGTTATAACGGTGCATCGCCGCAAGAACTCCTGAACAAACCGAAAATACGTTACTTAATTTTATGGACGCAAAAGCGTCGCGTTGACGTTTTGGCGGCATTTTTGTGCCGGTGGTGAAGCTTTGGGAAAAAAGACGGCAGAGATTCCGGATACAATGCAAGGATAGCCGCGATAAAAAGGGATGTACTTGGGAAGAAGACAAAAAAATGGCTCCGGCAGCTGGACTCGAACCAGCGACAGGGTGGTTAACAGCCACCTACTCTACCGACTGAGCTATGCCGGAACTCACACTACGAGTTATAAAATAGCCTCTATTTAGAAAAAGGCAAGTGAGAATGACATAAAAAAACGCAAAAAATAGCGAGTTGTCAAAAACCGGCAAAAAAAGCTGATATTTGCTTGCATTTATAAAAAAATGGATTAAATTATGACCTCGTACCGCAGAGTGCGAGTGTAGCTCAGATGGTAGAGCATCACGTTGCCAACGTGATTGTCGCCGGTTCGATTCCGGTCACTCGCTCCATTAAGTATTTGATGCGAGTGTAGCTCAGATGGTAGAGCATCACGTTGCCAACGTGATTGTCGCCGGTTCGATTCCGGTCACTCGCTCCATTTTGTTTTAAATGGGAAAAGATTTTCTGTGGGGCGATTAGCTCAGTTGGTTAGAGCGTTTGCTTTACACGCAAAATGTCGGGGGTTCGAGTCCCTCATCGCCCACCATTTAATACACTTAGACAGAACCAGTTTCAAGCGGAACTGGTTTTTCTGTGTACAGACCACGTCTTGAATCAGCATGTTAACCAGCGTATGCTTCAAAGCGTAATCATCGCCGGATTGGTCGAGCTACAACGCCCATGCGGTCATCTTCTGTTCAAACTCTTCAAAAAAGCCGTCAGGCAACTTCGGAATCTCAACATTTACATTGGCGCGGCGTTTTTCTGCTGCAACACGCGCATCGGTCGCCGTCTTCAATTCCGCATTCTGTGCTAAGCGGCGAGAAACTGGGCTGAATTTTTAGAAAAATCGGTAACACTTTTCTCGGAAGAGAAAGGTGTGAAATGAAAAATTCACAGCAAGAGAGTCCCGGCAGAAGCAATGTGCGCTATTCTGCGTCCGACAAACTCAGGGTGGTCAAGCTATATCTCGAAGAGGGTTATCGGTCCAAAGATATCGCCCAACAGTTCCACATTGGCAAAAGTTCTCTGCTAAAATGGGTGAGCCAGTACAAGGACTCCGGAGTGGATGCGTTCACCGGGCTGTCCTGCCCAAGATGGCTCAAGAACAAACTGCGGAAACGTTGATTCCGGTTATTCTGTCGATTATAGCCCCATTGGGAAACGGCTTTTTGGAAACAAGAGCGACGTGTACTTGGGGGCACGAGTTTGAAGTTGGTGCCAAAGACGCCCTAAAGCGGGGTGCATAGTCGACTACTTATGAGGACGGCAGCAATTCCCAATGCCGATCAGTTGATAGAATTGCTGGCGGATATTTCTACTCAAACGAAATAAAAAACGGGGTGCGGTCGAGCAATCGACCGCACCCCGTTGGCTGAGGGGGCTTGATTATGCTTGGTGCGCCAACACGAGCGACCAGCTCTCGCCTTCGCCCTGACGCGTGAGCGTCCAATCACTGGTGGCACTGCCGTTGTAGGTGATGTTTGCGTTGGTGAGGTCAAGGATGTCTTCGCCGCGGCTGCCGTTGACCGAAACGAGCGTCCAGCTCTTGGCGGTGTCGGTCTCATCAAACGTGAGCGCAATGGTGTCGCCGGCAAAACTGTTGGTCGAATTGCCTTTCCACGTCATCAACGCGCCGCTGTTGTTGCCAAGATCGAAGTTCCACGTCGAGGTGGCTGCTCCGACCATCTGGAACTCCTGCGCCACCGCAGTCGCGCCCTTGACTTCCACCTTGCCGAAACCGGCGAGGCCGCCCATCGAACCGGTGAAGCCATCCAGAGTGATGGTGCAGTTGGCACCTTCGCCCGTGATGAACTTCTTTACGCTCACGGTGTTGCTGATGGTCACTTGCGCCGCCCCGGTGATGGTCGCGGCCTGACTTGACTGCAATCCACCCGCGAAGACGCTCGAAAGCTGGGTCACGCCCGAGATCGTGATGTTGACATCGCCAACCGTGGAGCTGGTGTTGTTGCCAAGCGCGATACCGCCGCCGTAAACCACGCCGTGGTCGCCTCCCGTGATCGTGATATTGGCCGTGCCGACATTGCCGGTCGCCTGATTCTGCGCCCAAACGCCGCCATAGATATAAAAGACCGTTCCGTCGGTTATATCGGTGGTCGTGGTGGTCACATTGAGCGTGGCATTGGTGCCGGCGATACCGCCTGCCACCAAACCGCGGCCATTGGCCATTGAGCCGGTCTGAGTGCCGCCATCCCAGTTCACCGTGACATCGGTCACATTGAGCGTACCGCCATTGATGACAAACCCGGCACCGGCGACGAAACTGCCGCCGCCGATTGCCGCGCCATCGGCCACGTTGACCGTTACGTTACCGGCATTGACGGTGCCGGTGGTATTGACCCGGTTGCCGCCAAAGGCCGAACCGGTGAGCTTACCCGCGATATTGAGCGTGGTCGCGCCCAGGCCATTGGCTCCATTGGTGAGGTTGGCTCCGCCGTAAACGGTGCCAACCGTGCCGCCCGCGTTGACGTTGACCGTGGCAGCTCCGGTATTGAAGCTCTGGCCGCCGCCGTAAACATAGTTCGCACTGCCGCCAACCACATTGACCTCCAGCTCCGCCGCAACCGTCGCTCCGGCCGCTCCGCCGCCGCAGACCGCCTTGTTAGCGGTCGCGCCATTGAAGTCAAGGACGACCTTTTGCGCGTTCGCCGCATTGCCTTTGGCCGCGAGGAACGCGGCCTCGGTATCGGTATAGGTGGCATCAAGTGTACCGGCGTAAGTGGTCTTCCCGTCGTCGGTGGCAATGGCGGTAAGTTCGGCGTCTTTGCCGGTCAACTTACTGTAATTGTCGACAGCCGCACCCACCGTTACCGCCAGATTAGCCGCATCAAGCACATAGGCGGTGTCGCCGTGGAAATACTTGTTGTCAAGCAAGGCATTGCCGTTGATGGTGACGCTTCCCGTCGTCATGGAGTTGGCTCCGGTAAGGAACGTCGCGTTACCGCTGGTGACGAGATCGACCGCGTCCGCCACGCCAGCCGCACTGGTGGTGTTGAAACTGCCGCCCGCGTTGAGTGTGGTAAGACCGGTGAGCGTACCGCCCGCAAAGTTGATTTGCCCGCCCGCGTTGACCGTGGTGTCGGAAGCAAATCCCTCCGCCTTGACTTTCAACTCTCCGGAATTTACGATGGCACGGTTGGCCGTCGCATTCTGTATTGTGAAATACTGGCCGTTTTGCACTACATCGTCAGCTGTCGCGCCGTCGAAGACGCAGAGCTTGCCGCCAAAAATCTCCGTTCCGCTCGCCACCGTAGTGCCATACAGGAACATTGAGCCATAGTTATTGTTGGTGCCGTCGCCGTAGATGACGCCGCCCGAAACCTGCGTATCTGAAGCCACTACTACGCCATTGGAAGCCACAACGGTATCGGTCAGCGTCGCTCCCGATGCGTACATGCCGTTGGTTTGGGTCTTGGTCGTCGAATCAAACGTTCCGCCAGCAACAAGCATATCCATGGCAACGCCATTGATCACAGCCGAACCGCCCGCGGCAAGCGAGACGTTCCTCGCCACTCCGTTTTGCTTGACATCAAGCGTACCGCCGTCATTCACGATTGCACTGGTGGCAATGCCGCCGCTTTTGACATTGAGCAGTCCGCCATCAAAAACGGTGGTCTCAAACGCGGAGGCCGCGCCCCAAGTGGCGTTGATGAGAGCAAGTTCGCCGTAAAGTTGAGTGCCGCTGGCGGTGGTGTTGCCGCCAATGATGGACAACAAGCCGCCCTGATTGATGGTGGTGTTTCTGAACGCGGTGAAAGACCATGCACTGACAATACCGCCGTCTTCGACAACCATGTCATAACTCTTGGCGTAGTCGCTGATTTTGGCACTGGCGCCGGACAGAACATTGACACCGTAAACATTGCCGTCAACAAGGGTGTTGTTGCCTGTTGCGGCAAAAGTCACGCCGGATGACAGATTGATGGCGGCACCGGCTTCAGTGGCGATTGTGCCGTCGATCTGGGCTCCGCTTTCTTTGATGTTGAGAGCCGCGCCGGATTTAAGGGTAACTCCGCTGATGACACCGCCGGATACGATGTCGAGGACACCGCCGTCATTAACCACCGTACCGGAGGCGATACCGCCGGAGACGATGCTTGCGATACCGCCGTCATTCACCACCGTGCCTCTGGCGATACCGCCGGAAGCCGCGTTGAACGAACCGCCGGAAATCACCGTACCGGAAGCAACACCTGCTTTACTTACCTGGAATGTGCCGCCCGCGAATACGGTGACGTCTCTGGTGGCCGAATATCCCCAAGCTGTATTGGTGACGGAAATCGTGCCGTAAACATCCACGTCGGTGGCAAGCGCGTTTCCGTAAGATATCCGTAACGTACCGCCCGCTTCGACGGTGCCGCCGTTAAGTTTGCCATTGGTGGAGACAGTGCCGGTGCCGCCGTCTTTTACCACGAGATTGTAGGCATTCGCCCCCGAACCCTCAAATTGAAACGTACCGTACACGGTGACGCCGTAATAGTTTTGACTGGCGGTATCACTGTAATAAGTGGCATCGGCGCCGACGTTGAAAGCCGCGCCGTCGTTGATGGTGATGATCTTGCCCATAGTACCGCCGGCGGTAAGATTGAGCGTCGCTCCGGCATTCAAAGTAGTGTAATTGGCGCTGCCGCCCGCGATAATGTTCAATGTACCGCCGTCATTAACCACCGTACCGGAGGCATAGCCGCCGGTGGAGGCGACGAGCAGACCGCCGTCAAAAACGGTTGTGTCGTAGGCGTAGGCATTGCCGTTTCCGGCGGCGTTGAGTGTCATCGTACCGGAAAGGTTGGTCTCTATGACTGTCGCGGCATACCAGCGGACATTAAAATTGCCGCCCGCTTCAACGGTGGTGTTGTAATACACCGCGCCGGTAGTGGCGTAAGCCGTGCCGCCGTCCATGATCACGGTATCGTAGGCTTTGGCGTTGGTGCGTTCCAAATAGACCACACCGCCGTTTTGGACGGTCATGCCGTAAACCGTGGTGTCGACACTTGCGTCGCTGTTGGTGAGTGTTCCGGCGATGTTGACCGCCGCCCCCTCCGCCGCATTCAATGTGGAAGCGGTACAACCGGTTGCAAGGTTAACGGTACCACCGTCATTCACCACCACACCGGAGGCGATGCCGCCCGAAACGGCGTTGAGCAGACCGCCGTCAAAAACGGTGGTGTCGTAAGCGTAGGCGTTACCGGTCCCGCCATTGTTGAGTGTCATCGTACCGGAAACCTGAGTATTTCTGGCGGCGGCGGAGAGCCAGCGGACATTAAAATTGCCGCCCGCTTCGACGATGGTGTCGTAATATCCCGCATAGTTGGTGACATAAGCAGTACCACCGTCCTTGATCACGGTG
>JAQVVK010000141.1 GCA_028698975.1 Victivallaceae bacterium | reverse complement strand
CATCTTTCCGGAAATCCTGGTGGGGCTGCAGCGCATATACCTGCGCAACTATATAATCGTATCGGCCAAACTTCTGGAATTGGCCGGCATGCTGGCCATTTTGCTGCTGGGCGGCGAGCTGCTGATTATCATAACCCTTACCTTGAGCGCAAGTTTGCTGACCAATCTGGCGATGGCCGTGGCCGCGCTGCGGCTGCTGCCCAAACTCAAACTGCGGCTGAGTTGCGACCGCGAATCGCTGCGCGAAGTGGCCGGGTTCAGCGGATTTGTCTTTCTCGGCATATTGGGGCGCATGATCCTCAGCCGCTCAAGCCGGCTTGTCATAAGCATCTTCTGCGGCGTCTACGAAGTAGGTATTTTTCAACTTGCAAGCAAAGCCGGCGACCTCTGCAACCAGGCGGTAAGTCAATATCAGGAAAACGTTTCGCCGATCACCGGCGCGCTGCACCGGCGCGGCAAATTCCGTATGCTCGGGCGCATCGTGCTCGGCTCTATGCGCTGGAACAGTTTCTCCGCGTTCGGCGTGATGCTGGTCGCATTCATACTGATCGACCCCATGCTTTGGGCGCTGTTCAAAGTGAGTACCGACAAATACCCGTCGCTGGCGTTGCTGAGCAGATTATTCATTGCCTCGATGTATGTCACCGTGGCTCTGCGCAATGTGCCGCACCGCTTCTTTCTCATGTCGGAACGGCACAAACTGGCCACGGCCATCGTATTTGGCGAGGCGTTGCTTAACCTCGCCCTCAATATTGTCCTGTTGTGGCACGGGTTCGGGGCGACAACGGTCATCATCAACAGTCTGGTCATCAAAATTGTCATTTCGGCGGTGGTGATCGTGCCGTATCTCTCGCGGGTACTGCATATTTCGCCGCTGAATTTTCTCTGGCAGACGGTGATTGCTCCGTTTATCATCGGCATACCCGCGACAATCTATCTGGTCTGGCTGCGCGACTTTACCTCGCTCGGCGCATGGCCGATGCTGTTGGCCGGCGGAGGCGGCACCGTCGTGCTTTATTTCGGGCTTCTGGTTTGTCTGATACCGCGCCGCCGGCTGGCAAAATATGTGCACAAACTGTTCTTTGCCCGTCGCCGTCACGCCGGGCCGGTCGAAGACAAGGAAGACGCCGATGAACGGGCCTGATCGCAACTTGGACATTGCGGGAATGCGATGAAACGACTTCTTGTACTGCTGTTTACCTTGCTCGCCGCCATCACCGGCGGGGAGGACCGGGTTGTGCTTATCGAGGGCAGAAGCGGCGACATGAGCCAGCAGCAGAGCGACCGGGGGAGGTTCGACGAGCTGTCCGCCGTGCTGAAGCGGCTCGGATTTGCGCCGGAAACAATCCGGAGGCCGACCGGCGGCAAGCCGGAGCTGGCCGCCGCGCTGACCCGCGAACCATTGCAGGACGGCGACGAATTATGGGTTTTCCTGTCAGGTCGGGTACAGATCGGGCGCAATCGCATTTACTGTTTTCTGCCGCAAGGGGTGATCGACGCGGCAACATTGCGCGGTCTGCTTGACCGGGCGGGAGGAAAACAGCTGATATTTTTATTAACCGGCAACGGCGTCGAATTGATGAACCTTTTACGCGGCCCCAACCGCACGATCGTCGCCTTCGCCCAGCCGTCGCAGCCCGACGCACCGCCGCACTGGGGAGGCGCGTTGGTGCGCGAACTCTCCGCCGGGGAAGCGGTCAACTGGTGCGATCTGCTGCGTCGGGCGACACTTTGCAACCAGAAAAACGCCGAAGCAAACCACATTATGATCAACGAGCTGCCGCAAATGGCAGTTGAGATGAATGCGCTGGATTACCCGATACTTACGCCGGATGAATCCAAACTGCCGCGTTTCCGCCGCGCCGCGCCGCTTAAACCGGTCGAACTGACCGACGGCACTCGTATCGAATGCGTGATTTCGTCGACCGGAGCGATGCGTGAATGCGTCGAAGTCACTTTGACCGTGCCGGAAAAGGCCGAACCGTTTCGCAGTTTCGCGTTGTTCCGTCCCGGCGCGGTTCGCCACGAAGTCGAGCGTCTGCACGCGACCGGGGTTGACGGCGCGCCGCTTCAGGTCGAATTCAATGCCGCGACCGGCACGGTCGCAATCCCCAAGGCCGCGCCGGGCTGCCGCATAAGCTGGCGGTATACGATGGCGACCGATGACGGCGGCGACCGTTTTGGAGGGGTCAACCGGGTGATCGGGCTGGCCCGTGCATTTGAACAAAGCCGGCTCGAATTTTCGTTGACGATACCGGATGATCTTGCGGTATATTTCAAATTCTATAATCTGGAGCCGACGCCTAAAATACAGGAAACCCGCTCCGCCGACGGCAAACGCTTTGCCTTTACGACCGGCGCGATACCGGCGTTGCCGGGCGGTGCAAAAAATCCGGCCATCCGGCCGACGCTGCCGCTGCTGGCGATTTCGACGGCCGGCAGCTATGAAGAAATACTGGCCGGATTCATGCCGCTGCTGGCCGGGGCCGACGCGGTGGACGCCAAGTGCGAGCGGGAGGTACGCTCCTGGGTTGACCGCTCCGCCTCTCCGAGTGAAGTATTGGAAACGCTTTACAAACGCATCAATGCGCTGGAATACCGCACCTATGTCAACGGATTGCGATCGGTGCGGCCGCGGCTGCCCGGTGAAATGTTGCGTTCCGGCTGGGGGGACTGCAAAGACAAAGCCAACGCATTGATCGCGCTGGCTGGGTTGTTCGGCATACGCGGCGAATTTGTGCTGTTGAACCGCGGAAGTTGGACTGATCCGGAATTTCCCGGCTGGCGTTTCAATCATGCGCTGGCATATTTTCCGGAGGTCGACGGCGGGTTGTGGCTTGACGCGACCGATCCGGAGACGCCGTTTGGCTCGCTGCCTCCGGGCGATGCCGGACGCGCCGGGCTGGTGGTAAAACCGGGGCGGGCGGTATTCCGCACGGTAGAGGCGGCCCGGTAGAAGCGCCGCCATATTGCATGACCTGTTTCTCCTCGGATTACCCCGCCTGTCCTGCGGGCAAATGTGTTAAATTTTAACATTGGCTTATAGAAATTACCGGCTGTAAATATTGAAATAGTGGCTGGTATCAGGTAAGTTAATAGAAATGAAATATTTCAAATGTTATTTTTAACAAAATCAGTCATAGATCGGTTCGCAAAAAAACGGGGCGACCGCCAGCTTCGCATGATTTGTCAAAGCAACCCAAAAATAAGGAGTTTGTGAAATGGAATTCAAAATCTTTCAGAAAGAACTGGAACTTCAGTCACGCGGCTGGATCCCCACCTTCCACGACGTATCCAAAGAGATCATCGAGATCGTCAAGGCGTCGGGCGTTAAGAACGGCACGGTCTGCATTGCTTCGCACCACACGACCTGTTCGGTGATGATTCAGGAGTGCTCGCACGACATTGATTCATTCGATCTGGAATATCTTCAGCACGACCTGCTCGACATCATGCGCAAGATGATCCCGGACTTCGCCGAGGAGCATCAGTACCGTCATCCGGGGCCGATACACGCGCAGTTTGGCCGTTTCGTCAATGAGCCGGGAGATTTCACCAGCATGAATACCGACGGTCACTTGCGTTCGGCGTTTTTCGGCCGCAGCGAAACCATGACCATCAAAGACGGGGTGCTTGACGGCGGCGAATTTGCGCACATCTATTTCATCGACTGGGATCATGTGCGCGCCAGACACCGTCAGCTCAACGTGACGGTAATGGGCATTACCGATGACCTTGATGAAGACCGCAAGTGGAATAACGGCGAAACCATCAACACCCTTCACAAATTCACCGCTGAAGAAAAGGGTGACGACGTTCATTACACGCTTCAGCAGAAACGCTGATCATGATAAAGAACTGTACCATCAAGGCGCCGTTTTTTGAGATCGGGCCGAAATCCTATCTTTTCGGAGACGATGTGATTGATTTGGCCAAAGCCGCGGACGCGGCTTCGGCCAAATACGGGGTGGACATAATCTTCACTACACCGGTAGTGGAGATCGCACGGGTCAAGGCGGCGACCAAGCACATACATGTTTTTGCGCCGCACATGGACGCGCTTCGTCCGGGCCGTGGTTTGGCGGACATTCTGCCGGAGTCGCTGGTGGCGGCCGGAGCCGAGGGTGTGATGCTCAATCACACGGAAAAGCCTTTGACGCTGGCGGTATTGCGCGCCACGATCCAGCGAGCCGACGAAGTCGGTTTGGCGACGATTGTCTGTGCCGATTCGCTGGCCGAGGCCGGGATGATCGCCCGGCTCAAGCCCAATATCATTGTGGCGGAGCTGTCGGAACTTATCGGGACGGGGATAAGCATCGGGCCGGAATACGTCGAAGCGGCGACCAAGGCCGTAAAGGATGTTGATCCGGAGATATTGGTGCTGACCGCCGCAGGGATTTCAAACGGTCAAGACGTATACAACACCATCAAAGCGGGAGCGGACGCCACGGGTTCGTCATCGGGCGTGGCGAAGGCGGCGGATCGTGCCGCTATGGTTGACGAGATGATCGCCGCCGTACGCAAAGCGTGGAACGAAAGAAAGTAGTTTGACCATGAGCATTTCAAGTACCGCCTGGCAAGCCGCCGTCGATGCCTATGACATTGAGGCAGCGTGTCTTAACGAGATGAAAAAATATTTGGATCGCGACGCATTTGCCAAGGCGGTCGAAATGCTGGTTGCGGCTCCTCGTATTGGGGCAAGCGGCTGTGGTCACTCTGGTATTATCTGCCAGCATTTTGCGCATTTGATGTGTTGTGTCGAGCGGCCGGCGCGTTTCATATCGCCGGCGGAAGCGGTGCATGGCGCGACAGGATTTCTTCAGTCGGGAGATGTGATGGTGTTTGCTTCGCGTGGCGGCAAGACAAAAGAATTGCTGCCGATCGTCGACATATGCAAGGCCAAAAAGGTGGGTATAATAACGATCACGGAGAATCTGACTTCTCCGTTGGCGACGGCGGCTGATGTGGTGCTTAAACAATATGTCAATCGGGAAACCGACAAATGGAACATGCAGGGGACGACGAGTACAACGGCGTTGTGCATGATTTTTCACGCGCTTCAGGCGGCGATTATTGAAGTCACGGGGTATCAGGCCGAACAGTTTGGGTTGATACATCCTGGGGGTGCGGTTGGGGAAAAGTTCCGAGCCAGCCATTCAAAGTAAAAGTAACGTCTCACCCGCCGCGCACGCCATTGTAAATGCGCTGCCAAGCCCTGTAAAATGCTCTGCACCGCAGCCGCGTAAGCGGCGTTAGGTCAAGGGCTTTGCCCTTGCGAGGAGTGTTTGCGGTAATTTGC
>JAQVVK010000140.1 GCA_028698975.1 Victivallaceae bacterium | reverse complement strand
AGTCGTGGTTGACTCGGTCTCCCCCGACGGCCTCAATATAAATCTGGACTGCGGGGCGTTGCACCCCTCCCATGTGGGCGAACTGGTGCGCAAACACCACGCCGACGCCGGTATCGCGCTTGACGGAGACGCCGACCGGGTGATCTTCTGCGACGCCGACGGCAACGAAGTCAACGGCGACCGGATCATCGGCATGATCGCGCTCGATCTCAAAAAGCGCAACCGTCTGGCCGGCAACACCGTGGTGGTGACCGGCATGAGCAACCTCGGTCTGCACCGGGCGATGAAAGCCAACGGCATCGGGGTGGAAGTGACCGACGTGGGCGACCGCTATGTGATCGAGCGTATGCGCGAAAAGGGTTTCAATGTGGGCGGCGAGCAGTCGGGTCACATCATCTTCATGGACTACGCCACCACCGGCGACGGGCTGATCTCGGCGCTGCATGTACTCAACCTCATGAAGCGGAGCGGCAAACCGCTGGCCGAACTGGCTTCGTTTATGGATGTTTTTCCGCAGATACTCAAATCGTTCGCGGTGGGGCGCAAGGTGCCGCTTGAGGAGCTTGCTTGCCTGCCGAGGGAGATCGAGGCGTGCCGCGCCGCGCTGGGCGAGAGCGGGCGCACGGTGATCCGCTACTCAGGCACCGAGAACAAGATGCGGGTATTGGTCGAAGCCGAGCTTCAAAGCGATGTTGACGTCTGGGTCGAGCGGCTCTGCCGGGTCGCGCAGGAGGAACTTCAGTAGTCGATTTTCCGATTTAACCAACTATTTGGGGAGAAGGTTATGGCGAAACATACGATCGTTATCTGCATGGGCAGCTCCTGTTTCGCCCGAGGGAACCGCAGGATTCTTCCGCTGATCGAAACATACCTCAAGAATCATGAGGTTGACTGCCGTCTGATCGGGCGCGGCTGCGCCGGGAAATGCCGGCAGGGGCCTAATCTGGAAATAGACGGGGAAAAGTTCGAACAGGTCGATCAGGAGTCCCTGATCGATCTGCTTGACGCCAAACTGGGGAGCAAGCGGCCATGAACCACTCCTATCCGGTATTCACCAGCGAAGCCGAGTGTCAGGATTGCTACAAATGCGTTCGTCACTGTCCGGTCAAGGCGATCCGGGTGCGCGACGGTCACGCCGCCGTGATCCCGGAGATGTGCGTGGCCTGCGGCAACTGCGTCGAAGTCTGCCCGGTCAAGGCCAAACAAGTGCGCGACGACACCGGGCGGGCGCGCTTGATGCTGGGAGAGAAAGTGCCGGTCTACGCCTCGGTCGCGCCGTCGTGGGTCAGCGAATTTCCGACCGTCGATCCGCGTCAGCTGGTGCATGCCTTGAAACGGCTGGGGTTTGCCGGAGTCAGCGAAACCGCGCTGGGAGCCGAGCTGATAAGCAGCGCGACCGCCCGGCTTTTTGAGGGGCCGGAAGCCGACAAACTGCGTATTTCGTCGGCGTGTCCGGTGGCGGTCGATTTCATCTGCCGTTACCTGCCGCATTTGGCGAAGTGCATCACGCCGCTGGGTTCGCCGCTTTTGGCGCACTGCCGTATGCTGCGCGACGTTTTCGGCCCGAAGATAAAGGTTATTTTCATCGTGCCTTGCATTGCCAAGAAAAACGAGGCCGACCGCAACCCGGAGCTGCTCAATCTGGCGTTGACCTATCCGGAATTTCGAAAACTTCTGCGCGAAAACAATCTTGAATTGGAGAAACTTTCGAGCCGCGACTCCGACGACTTCGTGCCGCGTGACGCGGCGGAGGGTTCACGTTATCCGGTCGAGGGGGGCATGAACGACACCGTGAGATTTCAGACCGGCGACCGCAGGATAGATTTTGTATCGGTAACCGGGCTGAACGGCATCAAACTGGCTCTTGAGGGCGTCAACCCCGACGAACTCAAGGAAGCGGTGTTTGTCGAAACCCTGGCCTGCCCCGGAGGGTGCGTGCACGGGCCGCGGACTTCGCATGAATCTCCGGGACTATTGGAGCGGCTCCGGGTGCTCGACCGCACCCGCTGGCCGGAGAAACCGCTTGACCGGGTCACTTCGGGCAGCATCGGGCAGGAATTCCCGGCCGATCCCGCCGACGACGGAGCGACGCCGGGAGCCGATCTGGTCGCCGCCCTGCGCAGCATCGGCAAAAACGCGCCGGAAGACGAGCTGAACTGCGACAGTTGCGGCTACAACACCTGCCGCAACTTCGCCCGCGCCCTGATCGCGGGCAAGGCGGAGCCGTCGATGTGCGTGTCTTTTCTGAAAAAACAGGCCGAAAAAAAGGCAAACGCCCTGTTGAAAAGTATTCCGTCCGGGGTAGTGATTGCCGACCGCGACATGCACGTCATCGAGTGCAACCGCAATTTTGCCGAATTGTTCGGGCGCGAGACCTGCGAAATGTTCGACGCCTGCCCCGGACTTGCCGGAGCGGACTTGCGGCTGATATTGCCGTTTGCCTCGCTGGTGGAGTCGGCGTTGCGCAGCGGTGAAGACGTGCAGCGCGATTCTTTCCGCTGCGGCGACCGGCTGTTTTACCTTAATATCTTCAACATCGAGCCGGGCGAGGTGGTCGGCGCGGTGATTTTCGACGTGACCCGCTCCGAGGCGCGGCGCGAACTTATCGCCGCCCGGGCGCGCAAGGTGATCGACAAAAATATCGCCACCGTGCAGGAGATCGCCTGCCGGCTGGGCGAACAGATGGCCGATACCGAATTGCTGCTGCGTTCGATCGCCGACGATTATGCGGCCGACTCCGATTCGGAGGAGCCTCGTCCATGAGCACCGGCCAGTTATTCATCGACACCGGCTACAACCAGTGCTGTCACCGCGACGAAAAAGCCTGCGGCGACGCGGTGTCGTTCAAACGGATCCCGGGCGAGGAACGTTTGATCGCGGTGCTGGCCGACGGGCTGGGGCACGGGCTGAAAGCAAATATTCTCGCGTTGATGACCACCACCATGGCGGTGCGGTTCTCCGCCGACGACCGGGAGATCGTGCATTCGGCCGAGATCATCATGGATTCGCTGCCGGTCTGTCAGGTGCGGCAGATAAGTTACGCGACTTTCACTATCGTCGATACCCGGCTTGAAGGGATTACGTCGATCGTGGAAATGGGCAATCCGCCGTTTTGCCTGTTTCGCGGCGGCCGCTATCTGCCCCAGCCCGGCAAAGAATTTGTTTCGCCCAAATATGCCGACCGGGCCATGACTTCATATCGGTTCAAGGCGCAGCCGGGCGACCGGGTGGTGTTTTTTTCGGACGGGGTGACGCAGGCGGGGCTGGGCGCGCCGTCAACGCCGCTGGGCTGGCGCGACGTCGGGGTGAGAGATTATATCGAGGACGAACTGGCCGATTCACCCGAAATGTCGGCTCAGGAGCTGGCCGAACGGGTGTTGCGGGAAGCCGTGGCGCATGAGCCGGGCATGAGCCCGGCCGACGATATTTCGGTGGTTTCGCTCTATTTCCGGGAACCGCGGCGGCTGCTTATTTTCACCGGTCCGCCGTTCGACGCCGGGCGCGACGCCGAGTGCGCGGCGATCTTCCGCGACTTTCCGGGCGAAAAGGTGGTGGCGGGCGGCACTTCGGCGGCGATCGTGTCGCGGGAACTCGGTACGCCGCTCGAACTTGATCTGGCCGGCATGTCGGGCGATCTTCCGCCCGAATCTCACATGTCGGGGGCCGATCTGGTGACCGAGGGTATCTTTACGCTGACAAGGGCGGCGCGTTATCTGGAGGACGGGGCGACCGGGCGGCCCGACCCGGCCGGGCGCATGGTCGAACTAATGCGTACCCACGACGTCATCGATTTTCTGGTGGGCACACGGGTAAACGAGGCGCATCAGGACCCCAATCTTCCGGCGGAGCTGGAGTTGCGCCGCAGCATCGTCAACCGCATAGTCAAATCGTTGCGCGAACGGTACATGAAGGAAGTTCGTATTCGTTTTGTTTGAACAATCAAGGATGATTCATGAAAAAAAGTGGTTCAATAATCGTGCTCTCCGGCCCGTCCGGTGTAGGTAAATCAACCCTGGTGGCGCGGGTGCGCGAAAAAATGCCGGAGTTGGAGTTTTCGATCTCCTGCACCACCCGCGCTCCGCGCGGCGCGGAAAAAAACGGGGAGGAATACTATTTTCTCGCCCCGGATGAATTCGAGCGTCGGGTGGCGGCGGGCGAGTTTCTCGAACACGCTAAAGTTCACGCCCATTGCTACGGCACACTCAAAAGCGAGTGCCTCGACCGCTGCCGCCGGGGGGCGACGGTGATCCTCGACATCGACGTGCAAGGGGCGATGAGCGTGCGCGCGGCGGCCGAAGCCGACCCGGAGCTGGCGGCGGCGGCGGAGTTCGTCTTTATCGGGCCGCCGTCGTTTTGCGAGCTGGAAAAGCGTTTGAGAGGGCGCGCCACCGATTCCGCCGAACAGATAACGTTGAGGTTGGAAACCGCCCGACGCGAATTGTCGATGTGGAAAAAATATGATTATCTGGTCGTCAACGACGATCTCGACCGGGCGGCGGCGGAAATGACCGGCCTCTTCCGGGCGTTCGAATTGAAAACCTCGGTCATGCCGGAGGATTGGTTCAATGAAAAATGATCGATTGATCGCGCTGGCCGTCACCGGCGGTATCGCCGCATTCAAGGCGTCCGAGTTGTGCAGTATGCTGGTCAAAAACGGATTTGAGGTGCAGGTGCTGATGACCGACAATGCGCAGAAGTTCATTACGCCGCTAACTTTTGAAACGCTGACCCGCCGCCGGGTGGTGGCTTCGCTGTGGGACGCGCCCGATTGGAAACCCGAACACGTCGCGCTGGCCGATGCGGCCGCGCTGTTCGCGGTGGTGCCGGCAACCGCCAACATCATCGCCAAGCTGGCCTGCGGTATCGCCGATGACGCGGTAAGCACCTTCGGGGCGACCTTTGACGGGCCGACGGTGATCGCACCGGCCATGAACCCGCACATGTGGTCGCATCCGGCCTGTCAGGCCAACTGCGCCACCCTCAAATCACGCGGGGCGATGCTGGTCGGCCCGGTCGCCGGGCATGTGGCTTGCGGAGCCGACGGCGTCGGCCGTCTGATCGAGGTGGAGAAAATTTTTGAAGCAATCAATGACCGACTGAAATAGCCGAATATATTACGGCAAAAGCAGGGCATCGGCAAAACGCGCCTCAAAATCGGCGGTGTGGTTGAGCAACACCTCCTCCGCACCGGCAAACCTATCGGTGATCGCCGAGGCGAGTTCGGGGTGCGCCGCCAGCATTACAGCTCCGGCCAAGGCGGTGTTGCCGGGTTGTTCGACCGGGATACCGGCTGGCAGCAGCCCGATGGCGGTGGCCGAGTCCAAATCCAATCCGGCGGCAAATCCGCCGCACAGGATGAGCCGCGACAGCCG
>JAQVVK010000011.1 GCA_028698975.1 Victivallaceae bacterium | reverse complement strand
GACAGCATCGAAAAACTTCGTCCGATGAATATGTACGGCTACTCCAAGCAGCTTTTTGACCTCTGGGCCAAACGCAACGGTTTGCTTAAAGAGATCGTCGGGTGCAAGTTTTCCAATGTCTGGGGGCCAAACGAGCGGCACAAAGGCGAAATGCGAAGCGTGGTCTGCCGCGCTTTCGAGCAGATCGGAGCCGAAAGTAAAATGCGTCTGTTTCGCTCCTACCGCAAAGAGTATGCCGACGGCGAGCAGAAGCGTGACTTTTTGTATGTAAAAGACGCGGTCAAGATGGTGCTTTTCCTGTTTGACCATGATAATATCCACGGTATTTTCAATATCGGGAGCGGCCGGGCCGAAACGTGGAATGCTTTGGCTTCCGCTGCATTCGAGGCTCTTGACAAGCCCGTCGACATTGAATACATCGATATGCCGGAGCATCTGCGCGACCGGTATCAGTATTTTACCAAGGCCGAAATGGGCAAGTTGCATGCTCACGGATATACCGCCGAAGCCACGCCGTTGCGTGATGCGGTGATCGACGATATCCGCAACTATCTCGCGCCCGGAAAGTATCTGGGCGACTGATGGGCGGGGCGTCTTCGGCATCGGAGATGATCCTCTCCGCCGCGGCTCGCGGCATCGGTGCGGTAACCCTGCGTCGCGGCAGTCTTGACGATTGGCTTGACCGCTCGGCTCCCGCCGAATATC
The DNA here is from genome assembly GCA_028698975.1 of Victivallaceae bacterium. Classification (GTDB taxonomy): domain Bacteria; phylum Verrucomicrobiota; class Lentisphaeria; order Victivallales; family Victivallaceae; genus Victivallis. The sequence continues at coordinate 20,570 of JAQVVK010000011.1, read as the reverse complement.
GGCGCAGCGTCGGCGACCTCCTGTTTGCCTATTTTCGTTATCGCAAACCGATTGAAAACGCGGTTGACCGCCTTGCGGTGCGTCCGCCCCGCGAGGAAGTCCGTTTTATACTGCTGGCGGCGGCGACTCAGATAGTCTCGCAGACGGCGATTGCGCCGCAGTCGGCGGTAAACGTGGCGGTGGATCTGGTCAAGCGGCGTTTTTCGCGCGGCGAAGCGGGGTTTGTCAACGCGTTGCTGCGCCGGATAGCGGCAACTCCGCCGCATGGCGACGGCACCCCGGCTGAACTGCTGCCGGAGCCGGTGTTGCGCCGGTGGAGCCGGCGGTTTGAACCGGAGCGGCTGGCGCAACTGGTCAAATTCATTTTGACGCCGGCGGAGCCGGTGTTTCGGGCGGAGCGCGATTTTGACCCTGGGGTGCTGGCAAAACGGCAGGTTTCCGGGTTCGGTGATTTCCGCTTTTACGTTGCGGAAGATTTTGCGACGCTGCTTAACTCAGAGGCTTTTAAGCGCGGCGACATATATTTGCAGGACCCGGCCACTTCGTTGGCGGTTTCGCTGCCGGACTACGGCGCGGCGGGTTCCGCCGTCGATCTTTGCGCCGCACCGGGGGGGAAGTCGCTGATGATGGCCGAGCGTTTGCCGAAAGCGGCGACGCTTTTGGCCGCCGACCGCTCGGAGCGGCGGCAGCGTCTTACGAGAGCCAACTTTGACCGGCGCGGTCTCCTGTATCGCACGGTGGTTGCCGAACCCGCCGAGCTGGAGGGGCGGTTTGATCTGGTGCTGGCCGATGTGCCATGTTCAAATACCGGGGTATCCCGCCGCAGGCCCGATGTGCTCTGGCGTTTTTCCGAAGTTGAACTCAAAAAAATAACCGACATTCAGCGTAACATACTTGATGAAGCGGCGCGGTTGACCGCTCCGGGCGGGCAACTGGTTTACTCGACTTGCAGCATCGAGCCGGAGGAGAATCAGGAGCTGGTGAAGCGTTTTGTGCAGGAGCACAGCGATTTCCGTCTGGTCGAGTCGCGTGAACTTCTGCCGGAAAACGACCATGACGGGGCTTCCGCCGCATTGCTGAAGCGTGATGCCGGCTTGAAATAAGACGCAATGGCGGTATATTTTTTAATATGAATCAGATAAAAGAAAAAAATTCCGGTCGCTGGCTGAAAATCGCGGCCGTCGGCATTTTGCTCTTGCTCGCCTTGGCCGGTTATGACAGTTTGCGGCGGCGGGCGGGGCGTTTCTTCGGCGACTTCTTCTACCCGTATTTATCGGTGGCGAGAGCCGGAGTAGACCGGATATCGGATACCACGCTGCTGCTTTACAGCCGGCTGGAGCTGGCCGCCCGGGTGGAACAGCTTATGGCGGCAAACCGTGCGCTGGCGGCTCAAAACGTCACCACCGCCGAAGTTTTGCGCGAAAATGCCGAGCTGCGCCGTCTGGCTTCGCTGCCAAGCAGTCTCCAGTGGCGTTACCTTGCCTGCGAAGTGATCTTGCGCGACCCGGTGCATTGGGATCGCCGGCTTACCGTGGGGCGGGGGAGGGCGGACGGGCTTCAGCCCGGCTGCGCGGTCTTTTCGGTCACATCCGACGGTCGGCCGATTCTGGTCGGTCTGATCGGCGAGGTGGCCGATCACTCCGCCGAAGTCGTCACCGTATTAAACCCCGAATTGCGGATAACCGTCGGTTTGTCCGCCTCCGGCGCGATCGGCGTGCTCAATGCCAGCGAGCGGCGTCAAGGCGGCGTCGGTATTCCGGTCGGCATGCTGCCGGCTTCGCTTAAATACACGCCGGGAGAAAGTGTTATAACCACCGGCTTCGAGCAGGGTATCCCGCGTGGGATCAAGATTGGCGAAATGCTTTCGGTTGACCCGGTAGATGAACTTTTTTCCAGCCGGCTTCAGCTTTCGGGCGAATTGAAACCGGCGGCGCAACTCAACAGCATAAGATTTCTGATGGCGGCCTTGCCGCAGGAGCGGTAAGTTGTTTCTGCAGAAGATAATCGAATTTACCGTGCTGGGCGTGGCGGTACTGGTTGAACTTTTGGCCGGCAGTATTTTTTTCTTGTATTGTCCGCTTGCGGTGCTGGTGGTGGTCTATTATTCGCGGGCCGACTCGTTTCCGGCGGCGATGTTTGACGCGGTGATCGCCGGCACGGTGATCGATCTGGTCACCGGCAGAAGCGAACTCTTTTCGCCGTTTCTGCTTTTGATCGCGATTTTCGCCGCCCGGATCGTGTTGAGGCGGGAACCGGATTCGCTGCTGGAGTGCTCGCTGGCCGGTGCGGCGGCCGCTTTCGGGGCGGTGATCGCCGAAACCGTGTTTGCCGGAACCTCCGGAGTACTTCACTTTATCGCGGTCGCGATCTTCTGTTGCGCGGCAGGCGCGCTGGCCATGCCGGTGACTGTGGCCGCGCTTGACGGCATCGGCCGGCTGTTTGGTACTGAGTTATTTATGCCGGAGCGACCAGCTTCGCTCGACGCGAGGCGGGCCGCCCGCAATCGCCGGGTGCGTCTTGCCGCCGACCGGAGGGGACGGCCATGAAAAGGGCTTCACGCGACGGTTTCTTTACCAGTGCTCAACTCCGTATTATTGTGATCGGGGCGTTGGTGTTTCTCGGGTTTGCCAGCATTGTGGCAAAATTATACTGGGTGCAGATCCGTTCCGGCGAGGAGCATCGAGACCGGATTTCCCGGCAGTCCATGCGCCGGATCCGCATTCCGGCACGGCGCGGGCGCATTTATTCCGCCGAACTGGTGCCGATGGCCGACAACAAGCTGGAAATTCGTCTGGTGTTTTATCCCGGTGAAATGCGGGTCAGCAGCCGCCGCAAGTTGACGGTTGATTACATCTTCGAGGCATCGGAGGCGGCCGCGGCGGCCGCCGGTATGCCCAATCCGCTTAACCGCGAACGCATTGCGCGTCATCTCAACACCAGACCAGGTTTGCCCATAACCGTTTTTTCCGATCTTGACCCGCGCCAGATGGCACGGGTGCTGGAAGTTCTCCGGCCTTATCGCGGCGTGGCGTTGGAGGCCGGCGAGGCGCGGATATATCCATGTGGCCGCATGGCCTCACATCTGATTGGTTATGTGCGCAATGATGATCCGCGGGCGGCCGATGACCGCCGGGAGTTCTTTTATTACATACCTGATCTGGTGGGGCGGGCCGGGCTTGAGCGCGCATTTGACTCGCTTCCGGGCGACGACGCGGCCGCTCCGCCCGGGTTGCGGGGCAGCCCGGGGTATTCGCTGGTGCAGGGCGATTATCTGGGTTTTGTCAACCAGACCATCATCGAACGCATTGAGCCGCGCAACGGAAATCATGCCGTGCTGACACTCGAAGTCCGCGCCCAACAGCTTGCCGAATCGCTGCTGGGCAATCAGAATGGCGCGTTTGTACTGCTTGACGCCGACAACGGCGACGTGCTGGCGGCGGCGAGTTCGCCGCGTTTCGATCTCGGGAGATTTTCTCCGGTGATCGGACGGGATTACTTTAACGAGTTGAATTCCGATACGCGGCGGCCGTTGTTCAACCGCGTTCTAAACGGCACATACACGCCGGGTTCGATCCTTAAACCGCTGGTCGCGGCGGCGATAATTGACAGCGGCTTGTCGCCGGACGAGAAAATAGTTTGCGACGGCAAAACCATGATCGGCGACGCGCGGGTGCACTGCTCCGCCTGGCAGCGGGGCGGGCATGGCGAACTCGATCTTCGCGGAGCTATCGCACACTCGTGCAACGATTACTTTATTGAACAGGGGATGCGCGTCGGTCTTGACCGCATTGACGATGTTTTGCATTCGGCCGGGCTGGGGAAGCCGACCGGGGTCGAACTCAACGAGGCCTCCGGCATTTTCCCGTCCCGCGAGGAGAAGCGCAAACGCTACGGCACCGAGTGGAACGCCTATGACACGGCGCTGTTGTCGATCGGGCAGGGCATAATAACCATAACGCCATTGCAGGCCGCTGTTTATATTGCCGCCATTGCCAATGGCGGAGTGATTTGGCAGCCCCATTTTGTCAACCGTATGATCGACGATTACGGCAATGCGGTCTATAAGCGCGAACCGGTTCAGCGCGGGCGGCTTGCCGCATCGCCTCAGGCGTTGCAGGCGGTGCGCGACGGCATGAAAATGGTGGTAGAATTGCCGGACGGCTCCGGCAGCCATGCCCGGGTAGACGGTCTTTCGATCAGCGGCAAGACCGGTTCGGCCGAAGTCGGGCCGCGTGACAAGCGTATTATCATCGCATGGTTTGTCTGTTATGTCGAACATGCCGGCCGTCGTTATGCGGCGGCGGTGATGATTGAGGAAGGAAAATCCGGCGGTCGCAGTTGCGCTCCGCTGGCGGCGAGTTTTTTTGAACGCTATTTGCCGTCGACAAACGAAAAGAGCAAATAAGTTTCCGGAACCAACCGCCGCGCCGGGCAAAAAATATAGGTCGTAAGCCCGATTATTTCGCGGAAAGCTATTGAAAAAAACGCATTGACGGTGTACATTTAACTTTGTACGTGCCGAGAAGTAAAGTTTGTGTAAAAGCGTGTCTTTTACCGTACCATAAACCAACGGAGAGTCATATGTCCAAAAAGATGCAGACGATCGACGGCAATTACGCCGCCTCGTACGTCGCCTACGCGTTCAGCGAGGTGGCGGCGCTCTACCCCATCACTCCTTCCTCGCCGATGGGCGAGTATGCGGATGAGTGGGCCAGCAAGGGTCAGAAAAACATGTTCGGTGAGAAGCTTCAGATCGTCGAAATGCAGTCCGAGGCCGGCGCGGCCGGTGCGGTGCACGGTTCACTTTCGGCCGGCGCGCTCACCGTCACCTATACCGCCAGCCAGGGTTTGCTGCTGATGATCCCGAATATGTACAAGATCGCCGGCGAGATGATCCCGACCGTCTTCCATGTCACCGCCCGCGCCCTTGCCGCGCAGTCGCTCTCGATCTTCGGAGACCACTCCGACGTGATGGCCTGCCGCGCAACCGGTTTTGCCATGACTTCGGCGGCCAGCATTCAGGAAACCCACGACCTTGCCATCGTCGCCCACTTGTCCACGCTGGAAAGTGAAGTGCCTTTCCTCGCCTTCTTCGACGGATTCCGCACTTCGCACGAATTCCAGAAGATCGAGCTGCTCGGCTACGACGATATGAAGTCGCTGGTCGATATGAAGTATATCGAGCGTTTCCGCGCCCGCGGTCTGCGCCCCGAAGCTCCTTACGCCAAAATGGCGGCTCAGAACCCCGACGTTTACTTCCAGGGTCGTGAGACCACCAACAATATCTACGCCGCGCTGCCCGCCATCGTCCAGAAATATATGGACAAGGTTGCCGCCTTGACCGGTCGTCCGCTGCATCTTTTCGATTACGTCGGCGCGGCCGACGCCGACAAGGTGATCGTGGCGATGGGTTCCGGCTGCGAGACCATCGAAGAAACGATCGAGCACCTCAACGCCCAGGGCATGAAGCTCGGCTTGATTAAAGTGCGCCTCTATCGCCCGTTCTCGGTCGAAGGGCTGGTCAACGCTCTGCCCAAGACGGTCAAGAAGATCGCGGTGCTCGACCGCACCAAAGAGCCGGGCTGCCTCGGTGAGCCGCTTTACCTCGATGTCAAGGCGGCGTTGGCCGATCGCAAGGATCTGGTCATTGTCGGCGGCCGTTATGGTCTTGCCAGTAAGGAATTTACCCCGTCGATGGTGCTTGGCGTTTATAAGCATCTTGACGGCAAGTGCTTCCATAACTTCACGGTTGGTATTTGCGACGATGTTTCGCACCTTTCGGTTGATTGCAGCGAAACCATCGTTACCGAACCAGCCGGCACCACGAGCTGCTGCTTCTGGGGTCTTGGCTCCGACGGTACGGTCGGCAGCAACAAGAACTCGGTGGCCATCATCGGCGACAACACCGAAAAATATGTGCAGGCCTACTTTTCCTACGACTCGAAGAAGTCCGGCGGTATTACCATCAGTCACCTGCGGTTTGGCGACAAGCCGATCACCAGTGAATATCTGATTACCGCTCCGAATTTCGTCGCCTGCCACAACATGGCCTACATCGGCATGTATGACATGATCTCCGGCATCAAGCAGGGCGGTACTTTCCTGTTGAACACTTCGGCTCCGGCCGACAAGGCGTTCTCCACGCTGACCCGCGACATGCAGAAGACCATCGTTGACCGCAAGATCAAATTCTATGTGGTTGACGCGCTCAAGGTCGCGCTTGCGGCCGGCAGTGCCAAGTACATTTCGACCATCATGCAGACCTGCTTCTTCAAGCTGGCCGGAATCATCCCGGAAGAGAAAGCCATCGGCTACATCAAGAAGGGAATTGAGAAGAAGTTCGCCAAGAAGGGGCAGGAAGTCGTCGATCAGAACAAGCTCTGCGTCGACAAGGCTCTCGACGGTCTCTGCGCCGTGGCGGTGCCCGCGTCGCTTGACGGCGTGGCCTGCTACACTCCGGATGAGAAGTTCACCGCTGCCATGGGTGACTTCGCCACCAAGCTGATGAAGCCGATCCTCGCTCAGCAGGGCGACACGGTGCCGGTTTCCGCGATGAGTTTCGACGGTTCGATGCCGACCGGCACCGCCCGTTTCGAGAAGCGCGGTGTTGCGCCGAAGGTGCCGCACTGGGATTCGTCAAAGTGCATTCAGTGCAACCAGTGCGTGATGTCCTGTCCGCATGCCGCGATCCGCGCCAAGCTGATCGCTCCGGCCGAACTTACCGCCGCTCCGGCCTCGTTTGAGACCGTGGATGCCAAGCCGCCGGTCAAGAAGGAACTCGGTCTCAAGTACCGGCTTCAGGTCTTTGTCGACGACTGCCTCGGCTGCGGAGTTTGCGTCGAGACCTGTATCGCCAAGGAGAAGGCCATTGCCATGACCAATGCCGCCGACGAGCGCAAAGCCGGTCAGCAGGCCAACGCCGACTTCTTCTTGGCTCTGCCCGACAACGAGATGGGCGGCACCAACGATTCGACGATCAAAGGTTTGGGCTTCAAGCTGCCGTACTTTGAGTTCAACGGCGCCTGTGCCGGCTGCGGCGAGGCTCCTTACGTCAAATTGGTGAGCCAGCTCTTCGGCAATCGCATGATCGTTGCCAACGCCACCGGCTGCAGCTCGATCTATTCGGGTTCGTTCCCGAGCCTGCCGTACTGCAAGGACAAGCTGGGTCGCGGCCCGGCCTGGGGCAACTCGCTCTTTGAAGACAACGCCGAATACGGCTTCGGTATGCGCGTGGCGGTCGATACCAACCGTCAGCAGTTGATGGCCAACATCCAGCGCATTCAGGAGCTGGGTGTTTGCTGCGATACCATGAAGGCCGCGCTGGATTACGCGGTCGCCAACTGGGACAAGACCGATGACGCCGCCATCGCCAATCAGAGCAAGCTGGGCGAATTGCTGGCCAAGGCGGTCGAGAAATCCGAGGGCGAGAAGCGCGAGGTGTATGCCAAGATGCTCGAGCTCAAGGATTACTTCGTCAACAAGTCGGTGTGGATCATCGGTGGTGACGGCTGGGCCTATGATATTGGTTTCGGCGGTCTCGACCATGTGGTCTCGCAGAACCGCAACGTGAATATCATGGTGCTCGATACCGAAATCTACTCGAACACCGGCGGGCAGGCTTCCAAGTCCACCCCGATCGGCGCGGTCGCGCTGTTCGCGGCGGCGGGCAAACGCCTGACCAAGAAGAACCTCGGCTTCATGTGCATGAGCTACGGCAACGTTTATGTTGCTTCGATCTCGATGGGTGCCAACCGTCAGCAGACGTTGAACGCCATTCGCGAGGCTGAAGCGCATGACGGCCCGTCGATCATTTTGGCCTATGCGCCCTGCATGCTGCACGGCATCAACATGACCAAGAGCCAGGTCGAGGAAAAGCGCGCGGTGGAAGCCGGTTACTGGCCGCTCTATCGCTACAACCCGGCGTTGGACAATCCGTTCGTCTGGGAGACGAAGGAGGCGAGCGCGAGTTATCAGGAGTTCATCCGCAGCGAGAACCGCTACAAGCAGCTGCTCAAGAAGGCTCCGGTCGAAGCGGAAGCGATTTTCGCCCAGGCCGAAGTCGATGCGAAACGCCGCATGGACTTCTACAAGAACCTTGGGGGAGTGATCAAGTAATCACTTGTTCAGGAGTAAAAGAAAGACGTTCTTCTTCGGAAGGACGTCTTTTTTTTATGTTCAGCGCGCAAGTTCGCGTTTGATGTGGGCGATGTCGGCTTTGTTCAGGTGAAACGCCTTGAATACGAGCGCGTCGGCTTCGTCGATGGAGTGAACCTGTGCCAGCGGTTCATCCGGCAGGTCGAGCGGGAACGGCAGTTCCTCAAGGTCGCGTCGCAAAACCTTGCAGGTGGCATGGCATTTTTGATGTATGTATTGGAATACACTTGAGTTCAATACCGCCATGACCGCCCGGTCGGAAAGCCCGGACAGCTCCGGCAGCAGGGCGTTGACGCTGTTGAGATGCAATCTTTGCTGGTCGTCAAATGCAAAGATAAGTCGCTTGGATATAAAGCGATAGAGCAGTTTGCCGGGGGCGCGGTATAGCTTTTGGGGCGCACATTGCTGAAGTTTGGCCGGGTCGAAGACGATTCGACGCGTCGGTTGGCCGATGATAAATGGCTTTATATCCGGGCCGCGCAGTATTGGCTCTGAATCCGGCACGGCGGCATCCAGCACCGTTTGGGCGTTGTTGCCGGTCACAATGCCCAACGCCCAGTGTGCATGTCCGGCCAGTGTCCGGTGCGGCACGGCAAAAATTTTGTGCAGCAGTTTGGCGTCGGCGGCCGAAACCCGCAGATCGAAACGGGCGTCGCGGTTGGCGGAAAAGCGCTTCTGCCGAGTATCGGGTTGGGTGCATGGCGTATTTTGAAAAACCAGTTGCACCGCTCCAGACAACACCCCCGACCAGCGTCGGCCCAGCGGCACAAGTTTTTCCAAGCTGGCTTCATTAAGAATCCGGCGGCGGATCGCCGCATGGGCGCGGATGTTGGTTATCGCCTCGGGAAGCAAAAAGGCGGCGCGTCCGTCGGAGGCGAGCCACCGGTCGAGCGCAGCTGCGATGAACTCGCTGAATATTCCGCCATTCCACGGCGGATTGACTGCAATCGCCTCGAAACGATGATCGAAGTTGGATGTGGTCAAGGCATCGGCGGTAATAATGCGCGGCATTTCGTCATATTGCGGTGAATCGATCAGCAGAGCGAGCCGGGTCGCCTCCACTGCCGCCGGGTCGCAATCAATGCCGTAAAGCTGTTGCGGCGCAAGATGTAATTTGCGGCGGGCCGCCAGCAGAAACGCCCCGCCGCCGCAGCAGGGATCAAGCAATTCGCCGGTGCCGCGCAGATTTGCCACGGTTTCCTCCGCCAGTCGCGGCGGCGTATAAAACACGCCGTGACGTGCCTTGCCGCCGGAGCCAAGCATGGTCTGGTAGAGCAGGGCGGGGATTTCGGGGGCGATGGTGAAGTTTGAAAAGATTCCGGCCCGATGCCATTGCATATCCCAGTTGGATATGATTTTTGCCACCGTGCGGCGGCGGCAGGAGCCGTCGCGTTTCAGCTCGCCGCAGTCGCTCAGAATTTGTAAAAAGGCGGTATGCATGGCGTCGTCCGGGGATGCGCTGCCGCATTGCTTCCAGCGGTCGGCCAGCCGCAGAAGCAGACGGGAGGTTGCCGGTGAAACACATTCACGCGGCAGGGGCGCGTCCGCGGCCGACATGCTTTTATTGGCCCGTTGTTTCAGGCGGTCAAGGGTGCCGCTTTGAAGTTTTTGGCCAAGATTGCTCACTTCGTCGGCGTTTACGCCGAGCGGCCGGGGGCTGGCGGCATGGAGCAGACCGGCCCGTACCCAGTTGCGAATAGTGGCTTCGGATACACCGAGCTTGGCGGCGGCCTCCGTTGTGCCTATGGTTTGAGCTTCTTTGTCCATTTGAGTAATATAATGCTTTCTTTATGTTTTTCAACCGGCCAACCCTCTTGAAAAATTGATGTAATCGAAGTATATTTGAAGTGGAAACGTATAGGAATTGGCATGGAAAAAGATCAGATAACCGCAATAATCGAAAGCATTGTCGAGAACGAACCCCGCTATACCGTTGAAGCATATTTTTTTATTTCGGATGCGGTAAGCTGCGCGGTTCGTAAACTTGAGGTGCACCGGCATGTTTCGGCAAGAGAACTGCTCGAAGCAATGCGCGACTTTGCCGTCGAAAGTTTTGGCGCGGTGGCCGCCGAGGTGCTGCGCGGTTTCGGTATTCGTTCGGCAAGTGATGTCGGTGAAATAGTTTATATACTTATCAGGGCCGGGTTGTTGAGTTCGTCGCCCAATGACCGGCGTGAAGATTTTGACATTGAATTCGACTTCTTTCCGGAGAATCCGGATTTGCCGCCGCCGGACGGACTTCCGGTCATCGATCAGGATAATAAATGAAATTCTATTGCAATACGATTGTACGGCGTCTCGAAAACGGTATGCGTGTTTTTGTGCTGCCGCGTCCCGGCGCGACGGCGGTGGTGCAGTGTTTTGTGCAGACCGGCAGCGTCAACGAAGGGCGTCATCTCGGGTGCGGGCTGTCGCATTTTCTTGAACACATGATGTTTCAGGGGTGCAAAGGTTACCCCGGCACATCCGCCGCCGACGCGATCAGCGCGCTGGGCGGCGTCTGCAACGCCTTTACCGGTTACGATCAAACCTCCTATTACGCGATGGGGGAGGGGCGGCACGTCCCGAAGCTGTTTGATGTGCTGTCATCAATGATACGCTATCCGGAATTTCCGGAAAAACGCTTTGCGTCGGAGCGAGAGGTGATTTTGCGCGAGCGCGACATGGGTTGTGACAGCCCCGACCGCCGGTTGTTTGAGGCTTTGACGGCCAATATTTATCAGGTCAACCCGATGCGTCTGCCGATCATCGGAGTGCGCGACCTGATCGCCGGAGTCGACAACCGTATGATGCGCGAATATTATTGCGAACGCTATACGCCGGAACGGATCTTCTGGGTTTTCACCGGAGATGTCAACGCCGACGCCGTTTGTGAACTGGTGCGCGCCAAACTGGGCGATTGGCAACCCTCCTCGCTGTATGACGCTCCGCTCCCGGTGGAGCCGCCGCAGAACGTCATGCGCCGGTCGGAATTTTCATTTAATGATCCGCTTGACCGGTTGGCCGTCGGGTTTGCCGCGCCGCCGATCTGGCACGAAGATATTCCCGCGCTTGATGTTATTTCCGGTGTGCTGGCGATGGGCGACGGTTCGCGGCTGGTGCGCAAGTTGGAGCAAACGAGCGGTCTTGCCGCCGACATACGCAGTTTCTGCTATTCCCAGCCCTGCGGCGGGCTGTGCTGTGTCAGCGCGGCGATGACGCCCGGCAAGGCGGCCCGGTTGGAATCGGCGTTGCTGGACGAGTTGGAGAAAGTGCGTCGTTACGGTTTTACCGCCGCCGAAGTCCGGCGCGAAAAGACCATGCAGTTGGCCGAGCATTTGCGCGAACTGCGCGGCATACAGGATGTATCCGGCAATATCGGCGGCGGCGTGATCGCTTCCGGGTCGCCGGCGATGAGTGATGTATATCTTGAACGGCTGGAAAAACTTACGCTTGACGAAATCAATGAAGTTGCGTCGCGTTATTTTACGCCGGAGCATTATTCTTTGGTGCATCAGACAGGAGAAGCCAAACCCAAAATAACGAAATCGGCCAGCGAAAAAAAGGAGCTGAAGCCGGAATTTTTCGAGTCTTCCGGTCTGCGTTGCGCTCTGGTGCGCGACACCGCCTTGCCCCTGATCGATTTTACGCTGGTGCTGCCGGGCGGAGCATTGTTTGAGCCACCCGGTTTGAGTGGAGCCGGGGCATTGCTCGCAGAAATTCTGCCCACCGGTACCGCCAAGCGCGGCGAATCGGCTTTTTTGACCGCGCTGGATGGCTGTGGCGCAAGTTTGCGGGTCAACTCCGGCATGAATTCACTCATGGTCGAGCTTAATGCGCCGCGCCGTTATTTCGGCCGCGCCTTTGGCCTCGTGACCGAGATGTTGATGACTCCACGTTTCGGCAGGGCGGAGTTTGAGCGTGAAAAATGCAACCGGGTGGAATTGCTGAAAAGCCGTGAACTTTCCCCGCGCTATGTCGCCATGCGGCGTGCCGCAAGTTTGCTCTTGGGCGACCACCCCTATGGCAACGGCGGCGGGGGAAGCGCATCAGACGCGGAGCGTTTGGAATTGTCGGCTCTGATCGAATTTTATACATCGCGCTGGGTCAAGTCGCGCAGCAGCTGCGGTTTCGGCGGCGATCTCTCGATGAAAGAGGCCGCCAGCTATGCCGGAAAATTGGCGGCGGCCGGGTGGTGTGCCAACGCGATTGCGACGCCTCCCTTTCCGGAGTTTCCGGTCGCCGGGCGTCGCGAAAACGTCGAGGTCGCCGGCCGTGAACAGGCGGCGGCGGTTTGCGCGGTGCCGGGGACTTCGCTGTTGGGCGAGGAGTTGGCGGCGTTGGAGATCATGCAGGCGGCGGAGAATGGTTTGTCATCTCCGGTTTTCAAACGGGTGCGCGAAGACAACGCGCTGGCTTACTCGGTCGGCATGAATTTCACCGGCGGATTTCAGCCGGGCGGGATTTTCTTTTATGCCATGACCAGTCATGCCCGGGTCGATGACGCGGTCTCGCTTCTGGCCGGAGAAATTGAGGCTTTGGCGGCCGACGGCATTGCCGGGAGCGTTTTCGCTTCGGCGCGGGAGACCGCCTCTTTTGCGGTTGCGAGGCAAAACGAAGAAGTCGGCCCCGCGCTGGCGGCTTCTTTGCTTGATCTATATTACGACCGTCCGGCGGGCGAGTCGTGGCGTCACCGTGAGCTGCTTAATTCGCTTGACCGCGAGGCGGTAAACCATATATTGCGCGGCATCATCGACCCCGTCCGCATGATGACGGTTACCACCTGCTGAATGTTTTCAGGGGGGGGCAGGCGACGTAACACGGTTTTGAAATCAGATTTGCATAAGTGACCAAATGGGTGGGCAAAATATGGCAATAAAAAACACATTGAGTAAATCTCTTGGGTTTGCCGATGTTTTCAGCATATCGGCCGGGGCGATGATAAGTTCGGGAATATTCATTTTGCCGGGTCTGGCGTTTGCCCAGATCGGCCCGGCGGTATTTCTCGCCTACGGTCTGGCCGGTGTCTGCGCGTTGGTCGGCACGTTTGCCACGATTGAACTTGCCACCGCCATGCCGCTGGCCGGCGGCATTTATTTTTATACCGGGCGGAGTATGGGGCCGCTGGCCGGGACGGTGTCGGGGCTGCTTAATTGGAGTGCGATCGCTCTCAAGAGTTCGTTTGCCATATTTGGCATGTCGGAGATATTGTTTCAATTTTTCGACTTCAACCCGGTGGTTTGCGGGATTGCGTTGACGTTGTTGTTTCTGATGGTCAATCTGATCGGAACAAAAGAGGCGGCTCTGGCGCAAATAATCATGGTTGTGCTTCTTTTTCTTGCGATGGGAGCTTATGTGGTGTTGGGATTTCCGGAGTTGAAGCCCTCGCGTTTCTCGCCGCTTTTCATTGCGGATAAAGGGTATTTGTCGCTTTTTGCCGAAGCGGCGTTTGTATTTGTCTCTTTCGGCGGGCTTCTCGATGTTGCGAGCATATCCGAGGAGGTCAAAAACCCGAAACGCAATCTGCCGCTCGGCATGATTGGAGCCATAGTCGCGGTAGCTTTGATCTATGTTTTGACGCTGATCGTCACGGTGGGGGTGATGCCGCCGGACACGCTCTCCGGCTCACTTACTCCTTTGGCCGACGCCGCCAGAATGTATTACGGCACGCCAGGATTTATTGTAATCACTTTTGGCGCAATGATGGCCTTTGTGACCACCGCCAATGCCGGCATCATGGCTGCGGCCCGGTTTCCGTATGCGATGGGACGCGACAACTTGATCCCGTTTTTTTTCAGCAGGACGTACGGTAAACGCAAAATGCCGCTGCCGGCGTTGTTGATTACCGGGTGTGTCATGGCTGGATCTCAGCTGCTTCCGCTTGAACAACTTGTGTCGGTTGCTTCAACCGTTATCATGCTGTCGTTTATTTTGACCAATGCGTCGGTAATAATTCTCCGCGAGGGAGATGTGCAAAACTACCGCCCCAGTTTTCATGTGCCGTTTTATCCGTGGACTCCGATAATCGGGATGTTGCTGTTTGGCTTGCTGATAATGGAATTGGGGGTTGGCGCGGTTAAAATTTCTCTCATCATAGTTATGGCCGGGCTGGTTTTGTATTTTTTGTTCGGGCGAAAAGTCAAACTCGATTACGCCTTGATCCACCTGATTCACCGCATCACCAAAAATCGGATCCCGCTGGGAGGGTTGGAGGGCGAATTGCGGGAAATCGTGCGTTCGCGTGACGAGATAGTTTCTGACGAGGTGGATCATGTCATCGAGAAAGCCCGTGTCATAGTTATGGACGAAGCATGCACATTTCCCGAACTTGCAAACACGGTATGTCAGCAGATCGGAAATCTTTCTGCACGCACCGGCATGTTGGTCGAAATGCTGATCCGGCGCGAAGAGATTTCCAGCACCGTCTTGACCCCGTATGTGGCGATACCGCATCTTATGGTGGGGGGCGAAAACCTATTTGAGCTGGTAATTGTAAAAAATTCGGCAGGAGTATGGTTCAGCCCTCAAAATTCCGGAGTTAAGGCCGTATTCTTCCTGTTTTGCACGGCGGATCGGCGCAACCGGCATTTGAAGATGCTTGCCGCAATAGCTCAAATCATTCAAAGTCCGTCATTTGAGCGACGCTGGGATAGTGCCGCCTATCCGGAGAAGTTGCGCGATTTACTTTTGCTTGCAAAACGCAAACGGCAGTCTGCCGTAAATTCCCAACATTAAAGAGTCGGTTATGTAAAAGTTGATTTTTCTATTTAGATGAGGCAACCGAGCCGACGCGTAATTGAGTACGCGAGGCTGAAGTTAACGAAATATAAAAGTTATCGTGCCAGTCTTGATAAGATGGTTATCGTGCGCAGTCTATAGAAGTAATTTGATATAAAATATTTAAATATAGGTTATCGTGCGCAGTCTATAGAAGTAATTTGATATAAAATATTCAAATGCTATATTATTATCCTCCTCCTGTGCTTTTTCAATATATCGTAAAAAAGAAAAAAAGCAAATGCGGATGCAATGTACGTCATTTATGAAAAATGCAAAAAAAAAGCCGGGAAAAATCCCGGCTTTTTTTCTAAAGAGGTCTCTTAGAGGGAGATCGCTTCGCAGGGGCACTCGCCGACGCAGGCACCGCACTCGATGCAGTCGCCGCCGACTTCCGCCTTGCCGTCAACCATGGTGATGGCTCCGACCGGGCAGGCTCCGACGCAGGTTTCGCAACCGGCACAAACTTCTTTATTGACTTTAGCGGCCATTTTAACACTCCTGTGTTTGGTTGTTTCGGGTTGATAAAATTGCTTCAACCTTGCCTAATATAATTCGTTTTTACGGAAAGTCAAGGTTAAAAATCCAGCTTTTAAGCATATATGCCAGACCGGATTTCCGGTTTCGGGCAACTCATTTGTTTTTACTCGGCTGTATGACAAAAAGAAATGTGGTCATGCCCCACGCTTCGTCAAGCGGCATAAATTTTTTGTCATGCCCCTTGCCCCAGCTGTCGGTATAAACAATCTTGTCGGTATTGGCGTTTATACCGTTAATCAGACGGATATGTCCGCCAAACGGTGAATTCGGCTTGGTCGGATCGGGCAGGATAAGCACACCCCAGCAGAGCGGAATCCCGCGCGAAATATATTCGGAAATGTCGTTTTTGAATTTTTCCATACCAACTTTGTCGCGCGCTCTGGCCGCGGTAAACGTTTTTTTGTCCAGCGACGCAAAGAGTTTTTGGGCGTTGAATGAGCCGCGTTTGGTGAAATTCTTAATCTTGATCTGCGGCTTGTCCTCTTTCTTTGCGATCTGATTGTATGTGCGAAGCAGACGCTCGAAGTTTGAATTTGAACTGAAGTCATCGTTGAGATATAACTTGGTCAGTTTGACGTTGAGTTTGCGCTGTGCGCTGCGCATGGCGTCCAGCGCGGTATAAAGATTGGTGCCCTTGGAGCTGTCGGTCTTGGCCATTTCCGCAATCACATGCTGATCGATCTCTGCTCCGTAATGACGCATGACCCGCTCGATCGTCGAGGCGAAGCAATATCCCTTGTTGCCTTGATCGACCATCGGCACCAGAAAATAAACCGTGCCGTCCGGGTCGGTCTGAATCTTGGCGGTCAGTTCGTCTTGTGAAACGTCGGCTTTGATGCTGTTTTTGATGCCTTCAGTGCCGGGCCGCTCGATTTCAAGATCGACAAACCCCTGCTGCATCCAGCGCAGAGTGAGTTTGCGGTCAACGCAATCCCAGGCGCGGGTGTTGACCTTTTCGTTGCGAAGCACCACCGACGAGCGGCGAGACGGCGCATTGCCGCTCATCGACTCAACCAGCGAGGTGACTTGCTTAAGCACGTCCTTGAATTCGTCGCGGTCGGTTGCGCCGGAGTCGCCGCGGTTGTAAAACCGCACCGTCGCCGATTTGACCTTTTTTTCGTCGTTAAGTCGCACGGTGATTTCCATCGGCACGACGATGCCGATTTTCAGGGGAGGGCGGTTGAATGCTTTGTATTCCAGTGTTTTGTGTTGGGCGTCGCCCCATGTGAAGCAACCTTTGGGGGCTGCGGCGAAGATTTCTTCGGCTCCGCTTTCCCACAATGACGAACCGGGAAGAAGCAGCGCGTTGAAATCGGCAAAAAGCGAGACTCCGGCCAACAGGGCGGCGACAACTGCGGTGAAGGTTGAAATTTTCATCTTCTTCCAAATCTTTTTTCTATTTCCGAAAGTTTTATGGTGATCAGGGTGGGGCGGCCGTGCGGACACAGCGTGCCTTGACGACAGGCCGCCAATTCGCGCAGCAGTTGGCGAGCCAATTCCAGCGGCAATGTTTCATGCGCCTTGACTGCGGCCCGGCAGGCGGCGCGGGCGACGTAGGCCGGCTCGACTGGAATGTGGTTCTCCGAATTATCCAAAATCTCGCCGAGCATATCCGGTATCAGTTCGGTCAAAGGACGCTTGGAGATTATCGCCGCCGGCAGCGCGTTGAGCATTATGGTACAACTGCCCATCGGCTCGAAATCAAATCCGAGCTGTTCAAAAATCTTGCGGTACTTGAGCAGCAGCGAACAGTTGTTGCGCGGCAGCTCCAGCGTTTCCGGCAGAAGCAGCGGCTGCGACGGCGCGCCGTGCGCGGCCTGGTCAAGCAGACGCTCAAACATCACACGCTCGTGCGCCGCATGTTGATCGATCAACACCAGACCGTGCGGACCGGCGGCCAAAATATAGGTGTCATCATAAACACCGAGCACGGTTTGCGGGAATTCGCCATTGGCCGAAAAGTCGGGGACTTCCTGACGCGGAGCGGCCACCGGAGGCGCGGTCGCAGATAACTCCACCGGAGGCGCGTCCGCAGGCATCGGGCGGTCGGTAAGCATCGGTGTCGAGGGGGGCAAAGGCAGTCGCCCAAGGTCTTCGGCGTTGCGCTCTTCGGAACCTGGAGGTATCGTTACAACCGGTTCCAACTCAGGCTGCTCAACTTCACTTGGATGATAGGCGATCTCGGCTCCGGCAAGCACCAGTTTGAGCGGCACTTTGCCGGAAAGCGGAAGTTCGTCGGGCGGTTCGGCGTTTTGTGCCGCTTCCGCAGAACCCCGCAGGGTTCTCGCCACGGCGGCGGCCACCGCTCTTGCGACGGCGTAATCACGCCGGAAACGTACTTCGCGCTTGGCCGGGTGCACGTTGACATCGACTTCTTCCGGCGGCAGATCGATAAAAATTAGTGTCGGCGGGAAACGTCCCGATTCGGCCAATGCGCCGTAACCGTCGCGAATACCCCGGTAAAGCGTGGGCGACTCCACGGCGCGGCGGTTGATGAAGGTACGCTGTTCGCGTCGTGCGTTGCGCGTGAAACCGGGGGCGGCTATATAGCCGTAAATATGCATACCATCTTCATGGTGATCGACTTGCCGGAGGTTGTCGGCGTAGGCGCGCCCGAAGAATTCACGCATTCTCGGCTCCGGCGACGCTCCCCCCGGCGAATTAATGGCCGACCTGCCGTCAACAATCAGCTCGAACCCGATTTCCCAGCGGGGCAAAGACATGGCCAGCACACATTCCTCGATGTGGTGCGACTCGGTGGCGTCGGATTTCATGAATTTACGCCGTGCCGGGGTGTTGAAAAACAGATCGCGCACCTGTATGGTCGTGCCGACCGGTCCGCCGGCCGGGGCCGAAGACAGAAGTTTGCCACCCTCGATGCGGACAAACGTTCCCTCTACATTGTCGCGCGTACGCGTCAATAAAGAAAGCCGGCTTACCGAGGCGATGGACGGCATGGCTTCTCCGCGAAATCCGAGTGTTGCGATGTGTTCGATGCCGTCGGCGGAAAAGAGCTTGCTGGTGCCGTGCGGCTCCAGACACATCAACGCATCGTCGGCGTCCATACCACAGCCGTCGTCGGCAACCGAAATCAGGCGCGTCCCCGCCCGTTCGACCGTGATACGGATACGGGTGGCTCCGGCGTCGATCGCGTTTTCCACCAATTCTTTGACAACCGAGGCGGGTCGCTCGATGACTTCACCGGCGGCAATGCGGTTGCTCAACTCGTCGGTCATTATCTTTATTTTGCTCATGGTGTGTGGGCTTCTCCGGGGTGTTCGGCAATGCCGTTAAGCAGCGACGCCAGAAAACGGTGGCGTGCGGCCTGATCGAACCGCCACATTTCATCATAAATTTCAGCCAGTTTGAGATTTACAAATATAGAGCCGGGCGATATTTTCCACGCCTGATCCAATTCTTCCAGAGCTTCATCTGTTTTCTCCAGTTTGAGCAGCACGAGCGCGTGATGTATGCGGTACGAGGCGTCACGAGGGAAGCGGTCAATTATTTTTTCGCAGTACGGCAGAGCTTCCCGATAGCGTTTCTGACCGCAAAGTGCGCCGATCATGGCCAAAATGGCGGACGGATGATCCGGGGCGATGCTGCAAAGCTGCCGGGCGGATTGTTCGGCAAGGTTGTAGCGGCCGTTGGCAATAAAATCCTCCGCCGCCTGTTGCTGGCGTTCGAATTCCGCACTCAAGGTCTCGTTCAGTTTAACTTGCCCTTTTCCGTGCGCCAATGCGAGGATACCGGTCCCGATCGCGGATAGCGCGAGCAAAGAGAGCATCAAAGTTAATCCGAGATGTTTCATCGGTTGATTTCTCCGCCCGATTTGAAACAGGCCACATAATGAAGCGGCTCGACTTCGCGGAGCAGGGGGGGCGCGTTGCGGCAGCAAGACATTTCTTCGGCGCAGCGTCCGCAGAAACGACACCCGGCGGCGAAAGCCTCCGGCGGCGGCACGTTGCCGGGAATCGTGGACAGGCGGTGTTCGTGCGGGGTTCCAAGTTTGGGTACGGCGTTAAGCAGGGCGCGGGTGTATGGGTGTTGCGGCGCGGCAAATAGCTTGTCGGCCGGAGCCGATTCTGCGATATGTCCGGCGTACATCACGGCGACAACGTCGGCCAGCGACGAAACAATACCGAGGTTATGTGTTATAAGGATTATCCCCATGTCGCGTTCGCGGCGCAACCGGTCGAGCAGCTCAAGTATTTGGGCTTGAATAGTGACGTCGAGGGCGGTGGTCGGCTCATCGGCGACCAGAAGTTCCGGGTTGCCGGCAAGCCCCATGGCGATCATGACTCGCTGCTGCATGCCGCCTGAGAGTTCATGGGGGAAAGCGTCGGCGCGTTCGTCTGGTGCGGGAATACCAACTGCGTCAAGAAGTTTTACCACCTCGGCGCGTCGGTTGGTGATTTCGAGGCGGTGCAGGGCGAGGACTTCCGCGATCTGATCTCCGATTCGAAACACCGGGTTGAGCGAGATCGATGGCTCCTGAAAAATGTATGCAATGCCGCCGCCGCGCACCCGGCGCAATTTGTTTTGCGTCAGGCCAAACAGCTCGGTGTTCCCATATTTTGAGCTGCAAAAGCGAATGGAATCCGCCGTTATCCTGGCGGTTTTACGCGGCAGCAATCCGGCAATGGCCATTGAGGTGACGCTTTTGCCGCAGCCGGATTCGCCGACCAGAGCGAAGATTTCTCCGCGTCTGACCTGAAATGATACCGGGCCGGTAACATTAGTGAACCCGCCGTCGCCATTGGCGAAATCGACAGACAAATTTTTTACATCCAATATAATATTATCCATAATAAATGGAATATACACTCCGTGGCATTGCTTTTCAAGTGTTGGAGCCGGGCAGCAGCGATGCTTTTTTGCGGATATAAAGGGTGGTTTGCGATAAAAAAGCTCAAAAAAGTGTAATATTTTCATATTTGAGCTTGCAAAAAGTCAAAATGGGTGTATTTTAAGTCTCCGTTGCGCGTCATCTGGGGCGCGGGTTGATTGAACTGATTGATCGAAACATCCGAGCATAAAAAAGTGAAAAACTTTTGAAACTTGACTTGAAAAGAGATTGATCCGTGATATATTAGAACCCGTTGCGCTTCTCATGGAGC
>JAQVVK010000139.1 GCA_028698975.1 Victivallaceae bacterium | reverse complement strand
ATACAATCTTCGGCCGATGCCTGCCGAGGTGGTGATTTCGCAAGGTCGCGTGATAATGGAGCGACGCCGCCAATCGGTCGAAGAAATGACCCAACAAATTCTTTCGGAGTGCATGGAAAAATGAAGTCAATCCTTTCCGCCGCAGTCGATCTGGCCGGCCGCAACGCCGGTTTCGCTCTGCTGCGCGACGGTCAAACTCTCTGCGACGCGATACGCCCGATGAAGGGGCGCGACTCCGCCGGATTTGCCCAATGGGTGATCGAACAGCTTTCCGCGTTCGATCTTAAAATCGACGACGTCGACCGCTGGACCGTCGGCTCCGGCCCCGGCAGTTTCACCGGCATGCGCATTGCCGCCGCGCTGGCGGCGGGCTGGTGCTTCCGCAAACCGGCCAAAGAACTGCGCTGCGTGCCATCGGCCATCGCTTTTGCCGCCGCCTCCGGGCTGACCGGCCAAGTCGGCTGTCTTTTTGACGGACGCAATCAGGAATTGATTTACTTTGAGGTGGAATTCCGCAACGGGGAATTCGTCGATACCGGCGTCACCGCGGTGCTCAACCGCGATCAGGCGGCCGACTTCTTCGCGGGTTCGGCGGCCGGCCGGCGGCTCACCGCGCCCGACTACGATATGCCCGCGCTCGAAAAACTGCTGCCGGCCGAAACGCTTGCAATGGTAACTCCGGTAGCCAAACCAGCCTTTGCCGCGCTGGCGGCGGCGGAATACCGCAAATTCGACGGTAAAGTCTCCGATCTGGTCTACATCCGCCCGGCGGTATTTGCATAATTAAGGAAAAATTCATCATGAGCGACCCGCAAGTGAGAACCCGTTTCGCGCCCAGTCCGACCGGTTTCATGCACGTCGGCAATCTGCGCACCGCGCTTTACGCCTATCTTATCGCCAAGTCGCAGGGCGGCAAATTCGTCTTGCGCATAGAGGACACCGATCAGGCGCGTTATGTGCCGGGCGCGGTGGAAGTCATCTACAAGACGCTGGCCGCAGCCGGGTTGGAGCATGACGAAGGCCCCGACAAAGACGGCGGCTTCGGCCCGTATGTCCAGAGCGAACGGCGCGAACTCTATCGCACCTGCGCCGAAGAACTGGTCGCCAAAGGCGCGGCATATTATTGTTTCTGCGACAAACAGGAGCCGGACGAAGAGCACGAAGGCGACGCCCCGGTCTCGACCGGCTACGACGGCCGCTGCCGCAAACTTGACGCCGCCACCGTGGCCGCCAATCTCGCGGCCGGCAAACCCTATGTGATCCGGCAAAAGATCGACCGCGACGGCACGACCGCTTTTCATGATCTGGTGTTTGGCGACATAACGATTGAAAACAAGGTGCTTGACGATCAGATATTGCTCAAGCGCGACGGCATGCCGACCTACAACTTCGCCAATGTGGTCGACGACCACATGATGGGCATCACCCATGTGGTGCGCGGTTCGGAGGATCTGCCGTCCACCCCCAAATACAATCTGCTCTATCAGGCGTTTGGCTGGGAGATACCGCACTATGTGCATTTGCCGCTCATCATGGGGCGCAACGCCGACGGCACGGTTTCAAAACTCTCCAAGCGTCACGGCTCGGTAAGTTTTGAAAATCTCACTTCCGAGGGTTATTTGCCGGAGGCGATAGTCAATTACATCGCGTTGTTGGGCTGGTCGTCAAAGACCGACCGCGAAATTTTCACCCTGCCCGAACTCTGCGAGTGTTTCAACATCTCCGGGCTTAACAAGGCTCCTGCGGTCTTTGACTACGCCAAGCTGGCGTGGCTCAACGGCGAATACATCAAGAAGCTGGCTCCGGAAGCATTTGCCGCCGCCGCGCTGCCCGCCGCCGGGTTTGCCGGCACTCCGCTGGAAAGCCAGTGGCCGCTAGCGGCCTCGCTCTTGCAGTCGCGGGTCAATCTCTACTCGGAAATCCCCGAAAAAACCGCGTTTCTGCATGCCCGCCCCGATTTCTCCGCCGAGCTTTACACCAATAAAAAAAGCAAGTGCGACCCCGCCGTGGCCGCCGCCGTGCTGGCGGTCGCAATACCGGCGTTGGAGAAGCTGGCCAATTGGGACAAAGACAGCCTGATGAACCTGCTCTCCGGTCTGGGCGGCGAAACACTTCACCCCAAGTCGGTGATGTGGGCGGTACGCATCGCGCTGGCCGGGCAGTCAGTCACGCCGGGAGGAGCGGTCGAGATCATGCTAATACTCGGTCGGGAAGAATCTTTGAAGCGTCTGCGCACCGGCATCGACGCATAACATCGGGCGATACGGGTTGAAAATCCGCCGCAAGCGTTTATTTTGAATGTTGCAGCTTTACATCCAACATTCAGGAGGCGCGTGTTATGAGCGAAAAAGTCCGTCTTGCCCTGTTTGACGCCAAGCCCTACGACCGGGAATCGTTTGAAGAAGCCAACCGCAAATTTGGCTTCAAGCTGAAATTCTTCGAGCACCGGCTGGAAGCGGCCACCGTCTCGACCGCCGCCGGCTGCGACGCGGTTTGTCCGTTTGTCAACGGCGAAATCGACGCCGACTGCGTCAACGGACTGGTCGAAAACGGCGTGAAACTGATCGCCATGCGCTGCGCCGGATTCAACAACGTCGATCTGGCCGCCGCCTGCGGCAAACTGCCGGTGGTGCGGGTACCGGCCTATTCGCCCTATGCGGTGGCCGAATACACCATGGGGCTGCTGCTGTCGCTCGACCGGTGCATTCACCGCGCCTACTGCCGGGTGCGGGAAAATAATTTTTCCATCAACGGATTTCGCGGGTTCGATCTGCACGGCAAGACCATCGGGATCGTCGGCACCGGCAAGATCGGAGCGGTATTCGCCGAATTGTTCCGGGGGTTCGGCGTGAAGCTGGTCGCCTACGACCTTTACCCGGATCAGGAACTCGCCAAAGAGCTGGCGATCGAATACCTGCCGCTTAATGAATTGTTTCGCCGCAGCGATGTGATCTCATTGCATTGCCCGCTCACCGACAAAAACCGCCACATGATCGACCGCAAAAGCATCGCGAAGATGAAGAAGGGGGTCATAATCCTCAACACCAGCCGCGGTAAACTCATCGACACCAAAGCGTTGATCGACGGATTGAAATCCGGCCGCATCGGCGGGGCGGGGCTTGACGTTTACGAGGAGGAGACCGGTTACTTCTACGAGGATCGCTCGCTTAACGCCATCGAAGACGACGTGCTGGCGCGGCTTCTGTCGTTCCCCAATGTGCTGGTGACGTCGCATCAGGCGTTTTTCACCGACGAAGCTCTCGGCAACATCGCGGAAACCACTCTGGAAAACGTCCGCACCTTTTTTGAATACGGCAAACTGCCCAACAGCGTATGCGGCGACTGCCGCAAATTCGCCGACAAAGGACGCTGCGTAAGAGCAAAGAAAAAGAAGAAATAGTCGCTTTTATTCTTCGGCGGGCGGGTCGGCCGCATGTTTGGCGGCCTCGGCTCTCAAGATCATTTCGACCGGGGTAAGATATTTCTTGGCCTGATTGCAGGCGCGGCAGCAGACCGCAAGATTTCCCCTGGTGCTGCGGCCGCCGCGTGAAACCGGCACGATGTGGTCAAGCGTGAGTTCTTCCGGCGGAAAGGCCTTGCCGCAATAATGGCAGACGCCTTTACGCAATAATTCCTTGAAATAAGGCGTTTCGCGCAGCTCGCGCGCCTTGGCGCGTTCGCGCTTGATATGCCGCTCGTCGCGGTTGATCTCGACCCAGTCGTCCATCATAAGAATCTCTACGCCGGCACCAGACAGCCGTGGTCGATCGCGTCGCGGATCGCCCGCGCCACCACCGGCAGACGGTGGGGCTTGGCCAGAAAGCCGCAGGCTCCCTGATGCAGCAGGTCGTCGACCTCCTCCTCGGAGACATAGCCGCTTGACAGCAATATCTTGGCGTCGGGATCGACTTCGCGGATCTTGTAAAAGGTCTCATGTCCGCCGGCCCGCGGCATTATCATATCCAGCAGTACCAGATCGACCATTTTCGGGTTGGCGGCGTAGATATCCACCGCGTCAAGACCGTTTTCGGCCAGCAGCACCGAATAACCCAACTCCTGCAGCGACTCGATCAGAAAATCCCAGATGGTCTCATGATCGTCGACTATCAATATAGTTTCACTGCCCCGAGGAAGTGAATTCACTATTTCGGACATCAATACACCTCATACGCAACTCTTCACCGCTTCGCGTGAACCGACCCCCTCAGTTCATTATATATTATACGCTATTTTCAGCAAAAACACAATACCCGCCATGTAAAAAAACGGAATTATTTTCCCGCTGAAAAAAATGGCGGTTGACTTTGAATACCGCGTGTGTTATAATATGAGGCCATGAAAAAAATTGTTATAATCATCTGCGCCGCCCTGTTGACGGCATCAGCATTACAGGGAGAAACGGCAACCCCCGGCGACATACTGCGCGCCTGCTCCGACATGGATTTCGGCAGGATCGATAAACTTGTCACCCGGTTCCCGGCATCTCCCGAGGCACGGCTGGGCAACGCGTTCGCCGCGCTGTTCGACCCCGACCGGCAGAACATCCCGGCCGGACTGGCCGAATACGCCGCGATCTTTGCCGACGAGACCCTCCGCAACGATTTCCGGGCCGAAGCCGGGCTGACTTTGGGGCGCACCGTACAACTTATGAGAGCCAGACCCGACCTTTACGACGCTCCGGGCGACGCCTACAATTACATCGCCATACTGCATAAAACGATCCGGCTGGCTCCCGACGGAGCGGCCGCCCGCGACGCCATGCTTTTTATCGCAATGGAGAAACTCGACCAGCCCGGGCTGTATCAGGATCAGGCGGATGAGTGCGACCGCTTCATCCGCGATTTCCACGGCGACCGCCGGCTGCTGGTGCCGCTCTGGCTGCTGCTCGAATATCAGGCGATACGGCAAAAAGGCGACTATCAGCGCGCCGTCGAGTGCCTCGAACAGTGCGTCGCGCTCGGCTTCGCCAACCCGGCCGAAGAACGCGAAGCGCGTTTCCGGGTGGCCAATCTTGCCATGCTCAAACTTCACGATTACAACCGGGCGGAAAAATATTTCACCGACTTCGTCCGGCGATACCCGTTCTCGATGGATGCGGTGACCGCCAAACGACACCTCAACCGCATCGCCGCCGAGAAAAACGCGGCACGGGGTGGAATATGATACGCATATCGACCGAAAAAGAGAGCCGGCTGTGCTATTGGTTCAAACGCCTCGGGATCGGGTTGTTCGCCCTGGTCTTTGCGCTCTCCTGCATCATGGTCTTCATCAACCACGGCGGAGTGGCCAGATTCTCGCCCGACGTGCGCGAGATCACGTTTGCCCACTGGCAGCTTGAGGACGGGTTCCGCGAAGGCTTTGACCGCGCCATCGCCGAATATGAAGAGATCAAAGCAAGACAGGGCGTCAAAGTAAAGATCCGTCAGGTTTCCATACCCGTGCGCGGCTATCAGCAGTGGCAGCGCACCCAGCTTATCGGCGGCAA
>JAQVVK010000138.1 GCA_028698975.1 Victivallaceae bacterium | reverse complement strand
ACCATGGTTCCAAATGTGACCGGCACCCCGTACTTCATAAATTCTCTAAACGGTACCCGCATGCCGTTCTTCTCGGCAATGCCGACCGTGACCAGATTGGCCGCCGCGCCCACCAGCGTGGCGTTGCCGCCCAGACAGACGCCGAGAGCCAAAGCCCACCAGAGCAGATCGCTCAACGCTTTGTCGGCGGCAAAGGCGGGCGTGGTCTGGATAAATCCTGCGATTACCGCCACCATCGCGGCGGTAAATGAGACGTTGTTCATCACCGCCGCGGCCATGGCCGAACCCCACATCACGGTCAGAAGCACCGCCGGCACCGGCCAGTTGCCGATCAATCCGACCGAGGTGCCGATCTTCTCCATAAGTCCGCACTGCTCCGCGCCGCAGACCAGAATAAAAAGGCCCATGAAGAGGAAAAGAGTGCTCCACTCGATCTTTTCGAGCATGTGATCGACATTTACTTTGCAGGTCACCAGCGCGAGCGACGCGCCGGCCATTGCCACCACGCAGGGCTGCAGCCCCACCGCGCCGTGCAAAAAGAAGCCGATGATGGTGACGATCATCACCGCGCCGCCGCGTTTAAGGTTGGACCGATCGGAAATGGCGGCCTTTTCGTTGAGTTCCATGATGGCGGCGCGTTTCTCGACGGTGACGTGCATTCTTTTGGAGTAGTGCAGCCAGAGGCAGCAGCAGTACAACCCGACAACCACCGATATGAACGGAAACAAATTGATGATGAATTCGAGAAATCCCAGTCCGGCCGCGTTGCCGATGATCAGGTTGGGCGGGTCGCCGATGAGAGTGGCGGTGCCGCCGATGTTGGATGACATGGTTTCCGCCATAAGAAACGGTATCACCGGCACCCCGAGCTGACTGCACACCAGCAGTGTTACCGGAGCGACCAGCAAAATGGTCGTAACGTTGTCGAGAAAGGCCGACAGCCCGGCGGTGGCCAGCACCAGCAGTATCATGGTGCGGATCGGCGAACCCTTGGCCAGTTTGGCGCATTTGATCGCAACGTACTGAAAAAGCCCGGTGCCGCTCAGCAGATTGACCAGCAGCATCATGCCGGCCAGAGTGAACACCACGTCGAAATTGGAGTAACGGGCAAAGGTGTCGAGTTTGTCATACTTGGCCGCCTTGCGGGAAAGCGGATTGTTTTCCGGAGCGGCGGCGATGGATGCCGCGCCCGTCCCGGCGGCGGCAGCGGCCGCCTCGATCTGCGCGGTTTCGCGGTTTGGCGCGGCTTCTCCTCCCCCCTCGTGGGGGCCGGGCAGCACAAACAGCATCATGAGCGTCGCGCCCATGAGGGCGGCGGCGGTCTTATGAATCTTCTCGCTGGCGATCAGCGCGTAAGTTCCGAAAAAAACAACAGTGCCAAACCAAAACAACAACATTTCAGGGATACTCCAATATACCGCTCCGGCTCCGGAAGGCGAAAGCTCCGGAAACGGAGGCATGGATCAAACGCGGCGGATCAGCCGCGCAGTACTTTTTTCACGATGTCCTTAACCGTGACTTCGCCCAGATATTTTCCATCTTCATCGATCACATAGGTTATACGCACATCGTGTTTTACCATGCGGACGGTGAATTGTATCAACGGGGTTGACCCTCTTACCACCAGTCGGGCCGGCTGCATGTAATCGCGCACCACCCGCTCGGTTTCCTCCTTGAAAATACGGTTGAAAGGCTCGAAACTGTCGAGAAAATCAAGGTTGTCCATGCGAAAGATGTATTCGGGGATGAAGCGGTGCAGCACCTCCTTGGCATCCAGCTCGCCAACAAGTTTGCCGTCGTCGTCCACCACCGGCATGGCGGGGCGGTCGTCGCGGCTGAAAAGGTCGATCGCCCGGGCCAGCGAATCGTTGACATTGATGGTCGTGCCGCCCGAATGAAGCAGATCGTCGGCCGCCAGACAGCTTCTCACCTTGACGTCGGCGGCGCGCAGCACCTCGATGAAAGCGTCGGCGTCGGGTGCGCTCAAAAGCCGGCCAAGATGATCTCCGACGCCGGCAAAACGCAGCATGGCGGCCAGTGATTTGAGATACAGATCGCTGGTTTCCTGCGAAATGAGCGACATCACCACCATGCGGCAGGGGGCGACGTCGCCGGACTGCATTTTGACCGGCGTGTCAAGTCGGGCGATGATGATGTAAAGGTCGTTAATCTCGGCCATACGCAGGTGGGGCAGAGCCACACCGTCATAGGGGATTTCAATCGCGTCTTCGCGTTCGATCATCTTGTCGGTCAGTCTGCCGACATCGAGAGTGCCGATGACCTGAGTCGCAAGCTCAAGCATCTGTGAATAAATCTCGCGCCGGTCGCCGCCGCGAATGCCTGAGAAGATCAGTCCGCCGTTGAGAATGGAAGCAAGTTTCATATATTACCCCCTGGTTTTGGCATTACATGCGTTCGGCAACCGCCTTGGCGAAACCGGAACAACTCACCTCGGAAGCGTTTTCCATCAGACGGGCGAAATCGTAAGTGACGACTTTGTCCGAAATAGCCCGTTCGATACCGCGCTCGACCAGCTCGGCGGCCTCGGTCCAGCCGAGGTGGGTGAACATCATTGCGCCTGAAATGGCGAGCGAACTCGGATTCACCTTGTCCTGCCCGGCATACTTGGGAGCCGTGCCGTGGGTCGCCTCAAACAACGCGTGCCCGGTGGTATAATTTATGTTGGCTCCGGGCGCAATGCCGATACCGCCCACCGTGGCGGCGAGCGCGTCGGAAACATAGTCGCCGTTAAGGTTCATGGTGGCGATCACGTCGTATTCGTCGGGCCGGGTGAGTATCTGCTGCAAGAACGCGTCGCAGATGCAGTCTTTGACCAGTATCATGCCCTCCGGAGCCTTGCCGTCGCAGTCGGCGGCGGCGATTGCGCGCCCGGCGTATTCGCGCTTGACCAGCTCGTATCCCCAGTTTTTGAACCCGCCCTCGGTGAACTTCATGATGTTGCCTTTATGCACCAGCGTCACGCTGCGGCGGTGGTTGCGGATCGCGTAATCGAGCGCGGCGCGGATCAGCCGCTCGCTGCCCTCGCGGGAAACCGGCTTGATGCCGATGCTGGAGGTTTCCGGGAAGCGGATCTTGGTGACGTGCATCTCTTTTTGCAGAAATTCGATCACTTTGGCGGCTTCCGGGGTGCCGGCGTTCCACTCGATACCGGCGTAGATGTCTTCGGTGTTTTCACGAAACACCACCATATCGGTCTTTTCCGGGCATTTGACCGGCGAGGGCACGCCGTTAAAGTAGCGCACCGGCCGCAGGCAGACGTAGAGGTCGAGCTGCTGGCGCAGCGCGACGTTGAGCGAACGGATACCGCCGCCGACCGGCGTGGTGAGCGGCCCTTTGACCGCCACCAGATAGTTGCGGATCGCTTCGACCGTCTCGTCGGGCAGCCAGAGGTCGCGACCGTAAACGCGGTTGGCTTTTTCTCCGGCGTAAAGCTCCATCCACGCCGCTTTGCGGCGGTTGCCGTAGGCCTTGCTCACGGCGGTGTTCCAGATGTGCATGGCCGCGGCGGTGATGTCCGGCCCGATGCCGTCGCCCTCGATGAAGCCGATGATCGGCTGATCGGAAACGCAAAGATTGCCATTGGCGTCGGCCGTGATGCGGTCGCCGGCGGGAACTTTTATCATGGAAGCCATATTTTACCGTTCTTTCCGGGTTGATGATTATACAATTCTATTTAAATATAATATAACTCCTCAACCCCCGCCGGGCAAGTCCGAAAGGCAATAAAAGCGGCGACAAAAATCATCCCGGCGCGGTTGCGGAAACCGGCGTCGGGATATTGATGACGGGCCGCTGTGGCAATACGTCAGCGGATCTCGCCGTCTTCGAGGTCGGGGGCCATGGGAGCGGGGCGTTCGCATGAAGTGGCGAGCATGACTTTTTTGCCCTCCGCGCCGGACTTGTCAAAGGCAAGCATTATTTCCAGCACATGATTGGCGAGTTCACCGCTTGCCCGGTGCTTGCGGTCGTGCGAAATGGCGTCGGCCATATCGGCGATGCCGATACTGCGGCTGTTTTCCGCGTACCCGAAAGCGTGCGGCACGCTTTGCCAGTCTGACATGCCGGGGCGGAACAGCTGGATTTCGCCGCCGAATGTGTTGGGGTCCGGCACTTTAAGCGAACCCTTGGAGCCATATATTTCAATGGGCGCGTGGCCGTGTTTCCACACGTCGAAGCTGGCGATCACGGTGATGACCGCGCCGCAGACAAACTCCACTACTCCGGCCAGATGAGTGTTGACGTTTACCGGATAACGGTCAAACGGCTTGTATTTGTCGCGGTAGGATTCGCCGATGTCCGCGCCGAAAGTGCGGTATTCCGACCCCTTGGCGGCGACGGCGCAGACGCTTTTGGCCGGGCCGAGCATGTTCACCAAGGTGGTGATGTAATACGGCCCGAGATCAAGCATCGGCCCGGCTCCGTAATCGTAGAAAAAGGGAGCCTGTCTCCACTTTTCCGGGCCGCGGCCCTGAACGATCGCCGTGCCGCTCAAAACCTCGCCGATCCAGTGGTCGTCGATGAGTTTGCGCGCCGTCTGCTGCCCGGCGCCCATGAAGGTGTCGGGCGCACAGCCGACCCGGAGATTTTGCCGGGCGGCCAGCTCCATGACGGCGGCCGCATCGGCGCGGTCGACGCCGAACGGTTTTTCGGAATAAGCGTGTTTCCCGGCCCTCAAGGAATCCATTGCGACGCGTGAGTGCTGCTGCGGAGGAGTCAAGTTGAGGACGATCTCGACCTCTTTGTCGGCCAGGAGTTCGTCGTAGCCGACCGCCCGGCAATGAAATTCCCCGGCTTTGGCGGTTGCCCGCTCCGGGAAAACGTCGGTACAGGCGACCACCTCGATGTTGCGAAATCTTGAAGCGGCGTTAAAGTAGGCTCCGGAAATCATGCCGCAGCCGACAATTCCAATTTTGGTCTTTTTCATGAATATCCTCCGATGTCAGTTACGGCCGAGCGCAAGGTGATTTTCCAGCATATAACGGCAGCTGCGTTCGATCGCGCTGAACATATCGGTCGAATTGCAGTAATCGAGTTCGACGATGACGGTTTCGACCTGTTCGGGCATTTCCGCGATCAGCCGTTTGATCGGCAGCTCGCCTTCGCCCAGCGGCAGTAAATCGATCTTGCAGTCGAGCAATCCGTTTTTCATGCCCTCCACGCTGCCGGGCTGAACGGTCTTGCCGTCTTTCATGTGGATCAAAATCGTGTCGTCGGAAAACTTTTTAAGCATCTCAACCGGGTCTTCCGTACCCTTGTTGGTCGACCAGAAGCAGTCGATCTGATATTTCATGCCGGGGCAGAGTTCGCGGTAGATATCGTACTTGAGTTTGCCGTCGATCCGGTCAAATTCCCAGTAGTGGTTGTGCTGAAACAACGTGAATCCGTTGCGGGTCACCTTTTCCAGCATCTGGCGGCCGGACTCGGCGGAACGCTTCACCGCGTCAAGATCCTTGAAGTCGTCCGGCCCGAAGCCGCAGACCAGTT
>JAQVVK010000137.1 GCA_028698975.1 Victivallaceae bacterium | reverse complement strand
CTCCCACACCAGCGGCTTGCCGTCGGCGTCATGCGGCTGCTCGTCGGGGGTGTACTGTTCGGGCGTGTAGATGTCGCCGGAGCCGGGCAGGTCGAGCCGGTTGTCGATGATGACCCACGGAGCCAGACGGCGGATCAGCCGCACGATGTCTTCGGAACCCCAAGCCTCGCGCCCCTTGCCCTTGCCGTGTTTGTCCGGGTCGTTATAGGAGAAGTCGAACCACATGATGTCGATTTTGCCATACCCGGTAAGAAGTTCGGTGATCTGGTCGAGCATATACTTGCGGTAACGGGCCATATCGCGGCCGGAATTCATTTTTTCGATCTCGGCCTCCGGCAGGTCGCGCTGCGGGTGCAGGGGGTCGATGGTGAAGTCGGGGTGATGCCAGTCAAGCAGCGAATAATACAAGCCGACTTTAAGCCCCTCGGCGCGGAAAGCGTCGACCACTTCGCGCAGCAGGTCGCGGCCGAACGCGGTGTTGGTGACTTTGTAGTCGGTGTACTTGGTGTCCCAGAGGCAAAACCCCTCGTGGTGCTTGGTGGTTATGACGAAATATTTCATGCCGGCCTCGCGGGCGGCCTTGGCCCACTCCGCAGGCTTGAACAGGTCGGGGTTGAACATGTCGAAATATTTCTGATATTGGTCTTGAGTTATGCGTTCGACATTGCGAACCCACTCGTGGCGTGCGGCCAGCGAATAGAGCCCGAAATGAATAAACATGCCGAAACGGTCATGCACAAACCAACCGGTGTCGCCTTTTCCAAAATCCGTCATTTGTAAAAAATTCCCTTATGGATAGGTTGCAAAAAAAACATCAACTATGTATATTCTACTTGATATGTGCTAAAAGTACAAGCAAATTATTATGTAAAAAAGTAATTTTGATATGAAAAAAACAAACATCGAGCGATTCAGCGAAGAATTTCAGCTTGGCACGGTGAACCTGATGCGGCTGGGCAATTTCTGGGATCGGCTGCTGCTGGGCGGCGACTACTGGCGGCTGTATCACAACGACGCCGCCGGCGCGGGGGTGGTGATTGACGGCCGGCACGAAGAATTGCGGCCGGATGAAGTATATTTGCTGGCTCCCTGCCCGAATCTGGTGACCTTTTGCAACGGGAAACCGGAGCAGTTGTACATCCACTTCAACATCGGCCGGCTTTACGGCAACCGCGAACGGGTGTTGACGCGTCTGCCATTGACCGGATCGCTGGCGGAGCAGCTCGCCGACCTGCGCGAACGTTTAAGGGACGGCACCGATCCGAACCGGATAAATCTTCTGGCGATGAGTGCGGCGACGCTGGCGGCGACGCAGCTGCCGAGTGAGGCGCTGGCAACGGAGGCTCCCGACCGGCGCATTGCGATCATCTGCCGATTGATGCAGGACGAATCATGGCGAGAATTTCCGGTATCCGAGCTGGCGCACCGGGCCGGTATGGCGTCAAATTCATTTATCCGCAAGTTCCGCGAAGTAACGGGCAGTACGCCGCATCAATATTTGGTGTCGCTGCGATACACACAGGCGGCGCGGCTGCTGGAAAACACCGATCTGGCGATCAAGGACATATGCGAAAGCGTCGGCATTGCGGATCGGTTTCTATTCACGCGTTGTTTTCGCCGGATATACGGAGTGCCGCCGGCGCGCTATCGCGCCAATTTGGCGAAATAAACATTACCGCAAAAATATTTCATAAAAAAATTCAGAAAAACCGATATATACTGCTTGTATTATATTTTTTCAATATTATATTCGGTTTTC
Organism: Victivallaceae bacterium; assembly: GCA_028698975.1. GTDB lineage: Bacteria > Verrucomicrobiota > Lentisphaeria > Victivallales > Victivallaceae > Victivallis. The sequence goes on along the minus strand of JAQVVK010000137.1, from coordinate 3,765 downwards.
AGAGACAAAACTAATACGCTTTTTTGAATGAATTTTGCAGACCTCATGCTTAAAGGCGTATAAACCGGGTAGGGTCATATGCAAATCGAAATACACCTCTCTCCGTCTGACGACCGTGTTTGTCCGTTCAATTACCACTATGCGCTGTCCGCTGCCTTTTATCAGGCCATCACCTCGCAATCGCCTGATTTCGGCCGCGCTCTGCACGACGGCGACAAGTTCAAAAGTCGCCTGAAACTCTTTGTGTTTTCGCCATTCAGCAGTCTGCCGAGGCCGGAAGTGGTCAAGCAGGGCGAATTGACCGGTCTGAAATTCGGCGGGCATGTCTGGCTGCGGTTTGGCTCAATCGTGCCTGAAATCGTTTTTACGCTTGGCGAAGCACTGATGAACAGCAAAAAGATTTGCGTCTGCGGCAAGGAGTTCTCGGTAGACCGGGTCGAAATGGTGCCGTCACCGCAATTTGCGGCAAGTACCGTGTTTCGTCCGTTCGGCCAAAACGGCATGATCTTATGCCGTTATGCCAAAGAACAGCGGGAATTTTGCCGTCTGCCCGACGACGGCGGCGACGGTCTGCCGGGGTGTGCCGAACTCATCGCGGCCAATCTGCGCCACAAACTGCTCAGGCTGGGAGAGATCCGGTCGGATATACAGGCCAACCTGCTTTCGATCGGCAATCTGACGCCGGAAGATGTGAAGCAGATCCCGATCGGCGTCGAATTTCTGCCGCTGACACCGGATCGGCCTTATCGCAGTGCCTGTTTCGCCTTGAAAAACCTGACCGTGCGCGCATTTCGCGCCCCGCTGCGGTTGACCGCACCGGAGGCGGTTCAACGAATCGCATTTGAAACCGGCGTCGGATCGGCCAATTCGCAGGGGTTCGGGTTGCTGACCGTCGGGAAACAGGAGTAACGCCATGCTGTTGAAACAAATTGACGAGGTGCTGCAAGCCGGGCTTTTTGACTGCCATGATGATTCCCCGTTCGCCGAGGTGACCTTGGTCGCCCCGACGCTCGGAGAAAAGATTATGGAGTGGCGGTCGGTCGATCAAGCCCGCGTCGCCAAATCCGCCCTGCAATATAATGACACCTCCGACGGCAGCAATACGCTGATCGGAAGTTTCCAGAAATTCTATCAGTCGCAAGCCGCATTGACGGAGGCTCTGCTCTACAACGGCGGCTCGATGATGTTCAAAGACCGCAAACCGGCATTCGGCGGCATTGCCAAAGCCGCGGTATATCTGCGTTATTCGGAGGGGGTGCGACGGTTTTTGGCCGACTTCGACCCGGATCAGGCCGCGAAACTGGAAGCCGAACGCGACCGTTTTGAGTCGGAGTTGCTCGATAAAACCAAGAAATTCCCGACCAAATGGCAAAATTTCACCACCGCCCCCAACCAGTGGTATCTTGCTGCGATAACCCAACTTTCTGACGGCCGCTGGCTGGTGCCGTTTCTGAAACGCGGCGCAGAGCCGGCCGATTACAGAAAGTTGGAGGAAATCGACATCGATGTGGAGCATTCGCTTGCATTGATGGATTTCTTCACCGCGCCGCCGCAAGCCGCGGCGGGCAAGGAGATCATCTCCGATCTCTTTCAGATGGGCAAAGGGTTGGGCAGAAATCCGTTTGGCCGCGATTTGAAATCGGTCAATTCAGCCAGTGACTTCCGCCGACTGGCGGGAGTAGTGCCCGACTCGTCGCGTCAGGAAATATTGGAAGTGTTGAGCTGTAAACTGGAATACCGTCTCAAATGCCACCCCAACCCGGACGGCTCCAAGCTGATTTTCCTGCCGGAAAACGGCCTGCCGTATTCGGGGCTGAAAACCTTTGTGGAGGGTGAGAACACCCGGCGCGACCTTTATTTCAAGTGGAGAAAGGCCAAGGCATCCCAAAAAGACGATGCAACATGCGCCGACATCAAGCCTCCGGCGGCGGTACCGGCCATTGGAAATTGTACCATATATCTGGCCAACGAGGAGGGCAGCCAGAAAAAGAAGCTGATCATTCAGCGTATTTTCAACTCGGTCGAGCTGGCGTATTTCGCCCGGCTCAACGAGGAGCTGTTGACCTCCAATCTGCAATACTTTCTGGTCAATTACATGAAAAAGACCATGACCGGGCAGGACACCGACACCCCGTCGGTATTTCAGTGCTGGACGGAGGTATTCACCGCGGCGCTCCAGAAACAGCCGGTTTCAGGCGAACCCGTCTATCGCTGTTTTCAGCGTTACGCGCACATGCAATCGGGAGATGAGCTGATCGAGAAGCGCGGAGCAAACCGTTATTTCGAATTGATCGGCAGGCTGCTGCGGCTTCAACACCTGATTTACGTTGCGGAGAACGACCCGGAAAAACTCTATTCCGACACTTTCCGGGCGGAACTCAACGCGATCGGCAGTTTTGTTCAAACACCTAAAAGAGGAGTATTCGGCATTATGAACAATTCCATTCCGAGCGGCGAAACGCTGATTGGCGCAAGTTACAATCTGCTGCGCGACGGAGAAAAAAGCCGGTTTGAAAAATTTATCACGCTGGCTCAATGCGGCGTGCCGACCGGCGATTTCACCACCTTTGCCCGCGGTGCACTCACCGGTATGCTGCTGCAAAATCTCTGCTGGCTGGTTCAGCGCGAGGGACGCCGTTTTTCGGCCACTCAAGGGCGACAGCCGACGCGGCTGCGCGGGGCGGAACTCACTTTTATTTTCACCAAGGGTATCGGATTGCTTCAAAACCTCGGCAAGGAGCACATCTTCAACTGCAACATGCTGCCCTTTGTGAAATCGATGGAGGGCGAGAGCATGCGCGACGCATTCAACAGCGGTCTCATCATCGGAATGACTTTTATCGATAAAACTCCCAAAACAGAGGATGAAGAGGTGGAAAAATGACGGTCATCAATCAACAACTTCCCGCAACCGGCAACGCTTATCTGCTGTTTGGATTCGAGGCGATCCAAGCTCGTCCCAACCTCGACCCCTACACGTCAACCCTGCGTACCGACGATGAAACCATGCAGGTTTTTCTGTCAGATGTGCATATCAAGCATCATGTAAGGCGCGGATTGAAGGCGGAAGCTCATGCCCGTCAATTGGCCCACGCCGACCAGACGGTGTTTTACGAAAAGGAAGACGAGGCGGGCAAACCCTGCAATTTCGACCTGCGTTTGCAGGCGATCCGTCAGACCTGGCAGATCGCCAAACCCGACAAGTGCGACGCCTTGCTCCGCACGCTTGACCTGCCGCTTTTTGGCTATGTGCATGCCATCAAAAATGAGAACTTCAACGTCACCAACGCCGCCAATACGCTGTTTCGACCGGAAACCTTTCACGGCTGCGAAATCTATTCGCTGGGTCGCAACAACGCGTTTCCTACGCTGGACAAGAAGACCGATCAGATCAAAGAATCCGCCGGTTCGGCCACGGTGGACGAGCTGGAATACGGGTTTTTTTTGGCGCTCTGGGAGATCAATTTGAATATGCTGCGCGTCAATGCCGCTCAAAATATGCTGATCCCATGGGGTGAAAACGGCCCGGCCAACTGGCTGGCCATGCTGGCCGACGGCATGTGGCGCGCTTATACCAGCGACCGGTTTCCGTCATTCACCCAGCGTTCGCAATTCGCGCAATTCCAGCTCGGCTGGGTGCCGGAGGGCGAGGTAAGCTACCGCAATCCGGGCGACCTTTACCGTGAACTCGACGAAAAAAAGATCAAGTCGCACGATCAGGCCGTAGACGCGCTGAACCGGCTGCTGCCTGGATTTCTGGACGGG